>JAIPJP010000042.1 GCA_021734105.1 Candidatus Woesearchaeota archaeon | reverse complement strand
GTTTGAGTTTTTCTATTTTTGCGCGTTTTTCTTCATCTATTTCTGAGCGCAGTTCTGCTTCTTGTGCTTGTTCTTGTTGTTGTTTTTCAAGTCGTTCTTGTTGACGCTCTGCTGCCTCATCTGCACCTGAATTGTTAAAATATTGTGACGCTGAAGGTGGTGGTGATTGCCCGACTGATTCAGCCATGCGCTCCATATTTTTTGCTTGAGCTTTATTTTGTTGAGCCATTTTTTTTGCCATGGCTTCTTCTTGTTTTTGTTCGTTTCCAAGTGCAGAGTTAAGAGCGCCCGCAGCGGCTTGAGCTATTGCTTCTTCTTCATTTCCACCACTGCCGCCAAATCGAGCTGTAGCTGCTTCTTCACCATGCATGTTTGCATAACGCTCTACTGCTTCTTGAGAAACAAAGCGAGAACGAGCATCTTTTTCGCCTCCTCGTCGCATCCCTTTTGTGTAAGAAAATTTTCCTGGCATATACTCGTTTCCTCTTTTCTATTAAAATTAATGCATTATCCAAAAATAAGAAGACTCTTATTTTTGACACAAAAAAGTCACTATTTTTTGTGCAAGAAAAGCGAATCTTTTCTTTGCGTGCTTTACAACGAATAAAAAAATTTATTCGACCGTTACTTTAATATGTGAAATAGTAACATCTTTTTGTGGTTGAATAACTATGGAGTTTGTTCCTTCTCGCACATAAGGATCAATAATTTGCTTGACTCGTGCTTTGTAGGTGTTCATAGGAACTACGCCTTCGCCGTTAAGATTAAAATTCACTTTTTTATAAGAGTCATCTACAAAGAATACTTCTAAAAAGACATGAACTCCCGCTTTAAGCTCTAAGATGCTTGGATTATCAAGTTCTATTGTTGGACAATTTGGTCTTCTATTATCTTTATCAACATAGCCATCAGAACAAGCATCACATTCTGCAAGTGTTACTGCTGTTGTGCAAATATCATCAACACCAGTATAAGGTACATCTTCACACCAATAAGCATTTTCTATTTCAAAACAACAATCTTTATCATAATCTGCGGGGCAATTACTTGGACAATAGCCATCAGTATCATCGCCGCAAAGTTGCTCACCTGCCTCTGGTGGTTGTCCTCGATAGTTTTCATAGCCGCTTACACATCTATCAGTATAACTTGCTAAAACCATATTAACACACCGATCTCGTGGATTGTCTGGTTTAAAATCGCACCAATAATTATTTCTTGATTCTGCAAAACAACAATCTTTGTCTTCATAAGAATCGCATCCATTTGGACACACGCCATCGATGTTGCCACAGAATTCGTTGTTTTTATCAACGCTCACAAAGAGGTCTTCATCAAGGTCAAAATAATAAATGGGATAGTCTGGCTCTATAAGTTTAACATTAAGTTCTAGTTGATCAATAATATACGAACCGTATTCTGAAACAAATTCTACGGTATTTTCTCCTGATCGTAAAGTTTCTTTACTCAGAGTAATATAATTTTTTAAGCCGCAGTCAGGAATACCATTAAAAACAGTTTCTCCATTCACATCAAGAGTAATTTTTCCTACTTGTATGGTGTCGCAGTCGGGAAAAAATTGTAACACTCCCTTTTCCATAGAGTCATATTCGTCTGTCACCATGAAGAATTTTTGCATATTCATACTGTGTGATGAATCAGTAACATCTCCTACAATACGTAAGTTTTGTAATTCATATTCGTTCACTCTCCAAAATGCAAATCCTGGACTAGAGACGGTAAAATATAATATATTATTTTGTTTCAAATAATCTTGTGGTAATGAAATCGGCGTCGACGAACCTTCTTGAAGTGTTCCTTCAAAGAGTTGCAGACCGTTCAAATAAATCTGTAAAATGCCATCCGTTCGAAAGACATTAAAAGAAAGGTAGAGTCGTTCGGACGCATATTTATCAATACTAAACGTTATTTCTTCGCTTTGTTTGTCAAATGCTGAGTTTTTCACATAAAGCGAGGGGACTTGATGAATAAGATTTGCATCAGTTTTTGTGTAAATAGTGAATGAGTTCAAGGGGTGTTCTATTTCTGATTCGCTAATATAATTAATAGAGCCTATTTGCGTAGCTAAAGGTGTTGTTCCTATGAGATGTGCATAGCCGCTTGAATCTGAATTTGGCGTGCCAGGTATTCCCCCATCATTTAAAAGGGCCGCTCTTTCCTCTGGCGGAAGAAAGAGAATATAAAAAATAATAATAAGCGTTATTAGAAGGACCAAAACGGCCGCTCCACCAGCCCCTACAGCTGAGTGGGCTTGTCCTTTTCGTTGAGGAGAGAATAGACTAGTCATAGTCATGATTCTATGAGAGTCAGTATTTAAAGGTTTCGCGCCAAAGAACTCATTCAAAATGAACTTTTATTATTATTTGCTTTAAATAATTTTAGTTGTGTTGCAAAAAGCATAGTTTTACCAAAAAATCAACAGCTGTACATCAAAGCTCGCTACTTCTTTGCAATAGACAGTTTTTAAGAAACTTTTCAAGCAACATATCCAACCCTTTTTAAAGCAAGACAACTCCAAAAAATTCTTTTATAAAGCTTAAAAATGATTATGCATTTACACTCAAATCTTAAATGACAATTAATACAAATCAAGAAAGCATCATGCTAAACAAGTAGCGCAGAAAAAAATTTCCTCAGCTCTTAATTATGGTAGCCACGTTTTCTTATCATGTATTTTTTCTGGCAAATACTTATCCATAACCATATTTAGTCCATGTGCTGCAAATGCCTGTTGCTCTACACGAACTTTTTCTTTGGCCATTCTTTGTAAGGCTTTTTGCCAGTCTTTATGATCTTTAAAAAAAGGGTCGTTTTTAAGTAAATCTTTAATTTTCTTAACATCTACTTCTTTAAGTGGATGTGTTGGTAAGTTATAAGTTGCTATATCACCTGGCGTTACCCCAATAAATGTTGCTTTAGGTACACAAAAAAACTCATTGATATGTGCTGCATTCCCACTTCCAACTTTTAATGTTCGATAGATATTTCCGTATCCGTAAGGATCGCCATCTGTAAAAACATACACGGGTAAACTTTGTTCGTCTGAGAGTTTTCGAATAAAACGCCTGCATGCACGAGTTGGAACTCCACTCATCGCAATCAAAATACAATTTGCTTTTTTCCAGTATTGATGTTTATTAAGTCGCTCAAACGCGCCTTGGGTTTCAATTGCAAGCACGAATTTAGCTTTAGTTTCGAATTTTAAATGTTCAACAGATGATGGAATAGAATATGCACCACTCCCAAATTTCGTACAATCTATTTTAAGTTCTTTTTTTGTTTCAAAGTCATTGTCAATAACAGTGAGTGCTCCTGCTACCGCTCCACCGTGTTCTCCTGGAATAAAACCCATTTGTTCTCGATTAACATGAAGCATTGCTTCAATGTCATCCATAATACTATCTGATTCTGGTTGTTCATTAAAACGTGCATCACCCCAATTTTTAGAAACGTAATATGCTTCTCTTTTTGTTGCGGAGTCATCACTTACTAAAAGTTCTTTGGATAATGCCATCATGCGAAGTGTTTGTGCGAATGATTTTATTGTTGATGCAGTGAGTGTTCGTTGTTTTGTTTTATCTTGAATACAAAAATAACCTTCTTTTTTATCAAAAACAACATTACTTAATGATCGAATGGGTGTTGTCATCACCGGCGGTTTACTTTGCTTAATAGTATCATGAATATTTTTTGCTATTGCTTTAAGACGATCTTCTACTTGTTTATCTTGTTTTATTGTCATGGTTAATTGCCTTCTTTATCAGAGTCGGAATTTTCTTCCTTTGTTCCTTCTGTTTCATCTTTTCCTATTTTTGCCCATTCCTCATCGTAATCAGTATTTTTTGTTGGATCAAAATCCATAGCATCTACTTCTCCTCGTTTATGCTCTAAGATAACACCTAGTTTCCCTATAATTTCTTCTTCATCAGCCTTATCTAAATCTAAGAGTTCGGTTAATCCTGTTGCGACATGCACCATATATTTTTGTATGTAACTTCGTTTTTTGAGTTCTGACTTCACTCGCGTTTTTTTTGCAGTATATTTTGCAAGGCTTCGTCCTGCTTCTTGAAGTGCCTTTTTTATTTCATCAATTATTTCTGCATAATGAGCAATTGCTTCTTTACTCTCGCTAGTAAAAGGAACCCATACTGAAGAAATATGAACTAGAATAGTTAAGGGACCTATGGGTAAATTGCCTGCTGATTGTTGAAGACCATAGGGTTTCCAATTAATACTTTGTATTGCTTTAGATATACCGCAAGCTCCTTGTTGAAAAAGTAATGGTACTCTGTTTGCAAATCGCATAACATTCGCAGATTTATCCTTTGGTTGATACCCTCCATAAGCAAGAGCAACTTCTACTTGAAAAGGATTCCCTCGATAAACTGCAGGTGATCGAGATACAGTTGTGTAAAACTCCGCATTTATTTCTTTTTTTATTCCTTTTTCTAAAAGTTCTGCAGTTATAGGCGATATGCAGTCGGGTGATGGTGTTTGTATTTTCACTTCATTAATTGCAGCAAGCACTTTTTCAACTTCCGCAGGACCTATTTTTTTTGGTTTGGCGTGAGGAAGTATCCGTGCGTGCTCTGCAATTTCTTTTGCAACGCGAGGACTTACTTTACTAAATTCTGTTGTCATGAATTGTTGAAACGTTCGTGCTTGTGTTGTTTCCATCATTTTTATAAAAACGCCAAGTTCTACACCATAAGGATGTGGTTTTATTTCTTCTGCTTCCCTAGGCATATTTTCTGTTGCTCGAGGAAAAATAAATTGTTCAGCTTTGGGATTAGTATAAATAATCGTGACATGGGGGTTAACAACAGCTGTTTCTTTAAGATATTCGTCAACACTTTGGTTTCCTCGTTGGTAGCTTCCCTCAAGATCTATCTCAATTTTTGTACCGTGATCTTTTGACCATTCTTTTACATCTTCGTTAACAATTTCAGGTTTGTTTTTTCCAGTATCAATACGTAGTTCATAGTAATGTGCAGGTTCATTCGGACCTATTTTTGAAGTGATTCGTGATGCTCGACCTGTCGTGAGTTGTCCGTACATAACGCTTGCACTAATTCCTATTCCTTGTTGTCCACGACTTTGTTTCAGACTATGAAATTTACTTCCATAAAGTAATTTTGCAAAGATGCTTGGAATTTGTTTTTGTACAATTCCAGGACCATTATCTTCAATGATTACTCTAAATCGATCATTGTTCATGTCAATAATTTCAACGCTAATTTCAGGAAGAATTCCTGATTCTTCACACGCATCTAAACTATTATCAACTGCTTCTTTAATCGTGGTGAGAAGTGCTTTTCGTTTGTTGTCAAATCCGAGTAAATGTCTGTTTCGTGCAAAAAATTCTGCAACACCAATATCTCTTTGTTTTGTCGCCAGTTCGTGCGCTTTAAGCTCTGTCATGTGCTAAGAGTTAGCAAGAGCTTTTTTTAAAGTTTTGTATCTTTGACTTCATTTTACAAAGAATAAAAAACAGATACAAATAGATAACAGCAATAATTATGACTTTGATAAAAATATACTTTTTGCAAAACAACTAAAAAAAGAAAAAAGAGATTAACAATTTTTTAAATACAAAGAAGTTGATTTTCGGGTAAGGACAATGAATCACAAAAACTATTTTGCCCTGATAAAATTAGGGTAACATAACAATTATCTCGAAGTTCTTCTAAAACTATTGATTCGCAATATATTCCCTCTGAAAACCTTTCTGCTACACGTGAATAGCAAATGTCTTTATCTTGTTCATCAATAACTGCGTTACAATAATTGCTCATTGTATCTGGATCTGTTGCTTGCAATGCCTGCGTTAAACTTGAAGACGTTTCTAGAAAATCAGACGGTGGTATCTCTAGTTCGGTTGTTATAAATTCGGGTCGTATGGTTCTTGATTCGTTTGCACGAATATTGCTAATATCATCGACAAGCGGTATTTCTCCACTGGGAGAATTAAATAAATAAGCTAAAATAAGGGGCTTGTTCAAAGTGATTGCTCTCCAGAGCCAGTAAAGCAAAGATTTACTGCTTTGACTTAGCTTCTCAAGATTGTAGGTGATGATTTGCCATGCGAATTCTCTTTTTTTCATGTAGTGTAGTTTGCTTCGCAAACT
>JAIPJP010000041.1 GCA_021734105.1 Candidatus Woesearchaeota archaeon | reverse complement strand
ATTATTTTTATTTGTTTTTACTTTGTATATTATTGACGCATAACCTTTATGGAATAATTTGATTGATAAAACTTCTTCCTTGACAAGGTTATTTATTTGTTTTTTTATTTCATTCATTTTTCAATAATAGTTATCATACAATATTTTGTATTGTTAAAGCAGCAATTGTCATCGTTCTTTAACGAATTTTTTTTAGCATTTGCCTTATTGGTTTTAATATTATATAAGGAACAAGCAAAGTAGCTAAGCTATTTCTACACATACTAGACCAGTATTTTTTCCATTTTGTTAGTTTTATTTTTAGCTCTTTCTTCTGGTTGGTAGTAAGTTTGCCTTTAACACCAATCCCTACAACTGTGTGTGGAAAGTTGCTTTCTCCTGCTGATTCAACTATGATTGTTTCAAATGGCTTTAAAATGCTTCTAAATGCTTCTGGTGTGAATCTATAATAATCATAGGGATAGCCATGTATTGGGAAATTCATTACAGAACTAATTATTACTGTGCCTCCTGGTTTAAGCACTCTATATACTTCTTCCATTGCTTTTCCAGGATACTCTACATGTTCTAAGGTATCCATAACTATTGCACTACCTACTGAATTTTTTGGCAAATCTAATTTGTGTAAATTAAGTATTTTGTCAACTCCTGGGCCTTTTCGCATATCCGTTCCAATGTATTCCTTTCCCTTAAAAAAAGGTCTTAAATCTGCTTTTTTTTCTTGCCCTGGAACTTTAAGTGCTCCAAATTCATAGATTGGTTCCTTGAATGGAAGTATCTTTGATGTTATTCCAACGTATTCTTTTACAATTTTTCTCATTTTAAATTATCTCCTGAATGATTTTTTGATATTCTTCAATCATTCTCTTTGTTTTAAAAAGGTTTGTTGTTTTCTCTCCCTCTTTTACTAATTTTGATTTTAATTTATTGTTCTCGATTAATTGATTTATTTTATTTGCTAAATCAACACTATTTTTGTGTTTGTATAATAACCCATTCTCTTCGTGTTTGACAAACTCTCGTATTTCAGGTATGTTTGTAACCACGACGGGAGTTTTGGCTGCCATTGCTTCTATAACGACGTTTGGTGAGCCTTCATAATGCGTTGCTAGAACAAACAAATCTGAAGCTTGAACTATTGTCGCCACATCAGTCCTATCTCCTGTAAGTATTATTTTTTTATCGAGTTTTTTTTCTCTAATTAATCTTTTTATTTTGTTTTCTGTAGATCCCGATCCTACGAAGAGACATTTTATTTTTTCTCCTTTCTCGTTTAGTATTTTTATTGCGTCAATTAATGTTATATGGTCTTTTTGCTCTCTAAAATTTGCAACCATAGATATAAGTATTTCATCTTTAATATTGAACTCTTTTTTTATTTTGTTTATTTCTTGTTTTTTTGAAAATTTGTCGAGATTTAGTCCGTTGTATATAACTTTTATTTTATCTTTCGAAACGCCTAGTTTTTTATTAACAAATTTTTTTACTTCATTTGAGTTTGTTGTATACATATATACTTTATTCTTGGTTATTTTATCAATCTTATTATGCCATGAAAAACCTAATTCTTTAACTCTTATTGACGAAATGTTTCTTATTTTAAGTTTTGATGCTACTAATCTAGAAATTATGTTTGCGTGTGGTAAGAATGATATTATGACTTGTGGTTTCTCTTTCTTTGCTATTTTCTTTAGTTTTGAGTAGCTTCTTATTGTTGCTTTTATTGTTTTGTAATTTATGCCTTTTGGTTCTATTTGAGGATTTAGATATTTTACTTTCACTCCTTTTTCTTCTATCCTTTTTCCAACATCTCCCTTTCCATAAAATGAAATAACTTGAATATCAAATTTGTTCTTATCTATATTTGTTGTTAATAACTCTAACTGGTGTTCAGCACCTCCTTGATATAATGCGCCTATTGTGAAAAAGACTTTTATTTTATTCAATTTATTATTTCCTCAAATTTCTTTATTGTTTTTTCCCAGTCAAAGTTGTTTTCTATTTTCTTTTTGATTTCTTTTGAGTATTTTTTTCTTTTATTTTCATCTTCAAGCACTTTTAGCGCCTGTTTTATTTCTTTAACATTTTTAGGTTTTATTAATAGCCCGTTTTGTTTATCATCTATTATTTCGTTTGTTCCGCCAACATCTGTTGCAATTATTGGAATTCCTAATGCGCCAGCTTCAAGCACACTTGTTGGCAAACCTTCTGAATATGATGGGTTTACAAATATATCTGTCGAGCTTAGTATATTTATTATTTCTTCTTGGTTTTTTTGTCCTAGGAAAATAGCATCGACTTTCAGGTCTTTACTTAGTTTTTCTAAATTTTTTTTGTATGGCCCATCGCCTACTATTTGAAGTTTATATTCGCTTTCAGAAATTGCTTCAATTAGCTGTTGAACACCTTTAGCATAAATTAATCTACCAACATATGTTATTGTTGTTTTTTTATTTTTTATGGTGCTTGTTTTTCTAAATTCTTTAGTATGGATTGAGTTATGTATTACTGTTATTTCTTTTGCACCTAACTTTTTAGAAAATTCAGCACATTTCTTTGAAATGCCCACAACTTTATCTGCTCTTGAAATTACGAATCTTCCAAGAGTTTGATCGAATATCCACGCACATGCAGTCACTATAGGATTGCTATGTGTGACGAATTTGTTTCCATGTTCGATGTGTATGAATTTAGACTTCATTTTTT
Source organism: Candidatus Woesearchaeota archaeon (assembly GCA_021734105.1). NCBI lineage: Archaea > Nanobdellati > Candidatus Woesearchaeota > Candidatus Woesearchaeota archaeon. The sequence goes on along the minus strand of JAIPJP010000041.1, from coordinate 4,203 downwards.
TGGCTAGTTTGTAGCCAATATATGTGCTTGTAAAGAAACGAGTGTTTGTGAACACAACATCATATTTTTCTTTTAATATTCTCTTTTTGATTTCTTTGTATTTTTTGTTAAATATTTTTGGTATTGAGTATGCATCCCCTAATATTTCAAAACAGGGCATCCTTATTATTTGTATTTGGTCTTTTTTTTCTATATTTTTGAGTTTTTTGTATTGAAATGTTAAAACGTCCACCTTATTTCCTTTTTTTGCAAGTCCTTTTGCAAGCTCTAAAACAAACTTTTCAAGACCTCCAATGTATGGATAAAAGTGATTTGCAACTATGAGGATTTTTTTCATTTCAAATTACCTAAATTGTACCAAAAATTATTCTATTTTTGAGTGCTTCTTACTCTTTTCTTTTTCCACTTCTTTGTATGCTATTGTTCTTACTAGTTTTTCTAGTTTGTTTTCCATTTTGTTTACCTTTTGATGTAGGTAAAAGATTAGTGTTAGAAAAAACGCAAATCCTATTAGTGTTAGAAAATCAATTGTTCCTGTAACGCTTAATCTTCCGCCCAATCCCGATATTATTTGTGGAAATATTGATAATATTATTGCTATTAGCCATATTCCGCTCCACAATGCTAATCCTTGTTTGCTTGTTTGGTTTCTTTTAAAACCATGAAATGTTAAGTAAAGCATTGCTAGTGCGAATAGTATTCCTACAATTTGAATTCCCAGTACCATTTTTTTATTTTCCTCCTATTAGTTGGATTGCTTTCCATTTAATCATTTGAATTAATATTCTGATTCCGTGTACAGGTGTTGTTCCTTTGTAATTATCTAGATAGATTGTTTTTATGGGTATTTCTTTATAGTTTAGCCCTTTGGCGTTTACAATCATTTCGGTTTCCATACCATATGATTTTGATTCCCATCTCAATTGTTTGTATGCTTTTTTTCTAAACGATCTAAATCCTGATTGCGTATCTTTTATATTGGCGGAAAACAAGATACGCGTTAGCAGCGTAAGACTCCAATTACCAATTCTCATTAATAGCGGAGATTTTCCTTCTGATGTTCTGCATCCATAAACAATATCTGTATTTTGTAGTGTTTCTAGAAATCTAGGAATATCTTCTGGTTCGTGTTGTCCATCTGAATCCATTAAAATAAATGTTGAGTAATTATTTTTGTATGCGAAGTCGCATCCTGTTCTTGCAGCATTTCCTTTTCCTAGGTTCAGTATATGTTTTAGAACAAAAGTTGCCTTGGCTTGTTTAGCTTCTTTGCTTGTATTATCTGAGCTTCCATCATCAACAACAATCACATCAAGGTTTAATTTATTTTTTTTAGCAGTTTCCTTTACTCTTTTTATAATTTCGAAGATATGTTTTTCTTCATCATACGCTGGTATTATAACTGCTGTTTTTTCTATCATGATAACCACATACTTTCAGGTTAGCTTATTTTGTTTTTAAAAATTAACTGAAAGTAACATCCATATTTGTTACTTACTTTGAATTTTTTATTTTTTCAGGCTATTATTTAGGTTAACTTTGTAAACAATTATTCGTTGTCCTGTGAAGTCCGTTATATCGCTCAGGATTTCATAACCTTTCATTCCAACACCTTCAAAGAAGAAAAGTCTTGTAAATGCGCCAGTACCCATAATATCATCACTTATTATTGCTTTAATTCCTTTTGGAGTGTTCGCTATCACTAATTCGTAATCTAGTGTGCTTCTTGAGATGTTATATGTATTGGTACTTTCTTCTGTGATTATGCTAACTTTTTTTGGTATTAGTGAATTTCCATCACCCACCTTTTGATTTCCGTTGTATAACCATATGCTGATTTCTGTGTTAAGAGGATTAGCTTTTGGTATTGTGGCGGTTTCCATAACAACTCGTCCACCTTGTTGTTGTCCTATTACTTGGTTGATTGTGCATATATATTCTGTTGTTGTTTCCTTACAACTTTTTGCACTAGAAGTAACATAGTTTGGCCAGGGACTTATCCAAGTATCAACCGCTCTGTTGTCTTCTATAGTGTTTATTTCATAATACATGTTGTTTAATTCGTCTTCATCATATGGGCTTTTTTCAAGAAGAATATTTATTGCTTCTTCATACTTATTGTTTCTGAACGTATTATATACGAATGCTTTGTCAAAATCCCAACTTCCAAAGTGAGCCCAAACTCCTGCTTTGCCAACCATATCTTGCGACGCAATATAGTATTGGTCTAAAAGTTCGTTGTCTTCACAATGTGTTTTCTCTAGGACTTGATCCGCTTGATTCGCATTTAATCCTATATCTAAAAGATTTTGTTTTGCTTCATCTTTTTTTTGATAGATTATTTCATTTATTTTTTTACTTGCTAAATAGGTGTTATTTGTGTATTCAAAAATTCGTTCGTAACCTTTGTTTTGACCGCAGTTAAGCATTCTAAGGATTGCCTTGTTTTCTTCTAAATCTTCCGTCATAAGACTTTTTCCAACCCAGTAAATCCTTTTACCTTGATCTCCTCCATCAAAGGTCACTCTTCTTTCTGCAATATTTACAAACCAGTGTCCAAAATCCCACCAACTCGTTATTACTCCGTCTTCAGCGTCTTCTTTTATTGCTGTTAAGCTGTTCACCCATCCATCATTCATGCTAGGAACTTCACTCATTGCAACAGCGTGTGCTGACTTTATTAGTGAGATGAATATGAATAATAATAATATAACTAAAATTGTTCGAGTTATTATTTTTGTTATTTGCATGCTTTCTTTTACCCAACTGCTACCTTTAGTCCATAATATCCCAAAGAACACACCAAATGCTATTGCAAACGGGGCCGCCAAAAGTGAGATAAACCGCGATGCTAAAACGCCCATTATTGCGATTCCTAAGAACCAAAGTGTTAGCATGGTGGCGTATCTGATTTCTATTTTTCCTCCTTCTGTTTTTAAGAAGAATGTTAAGAGAACTCCAAGAAGTCCTATTGCGAAAAAAACTTTTCCTCCTACTGATGTGATTATTTGTTTCCAACTTCCAGAATTTAATTCCGCTACTGTTGTAAGTACGTTTGGCCAAATGTTGCTTCCACTTGCTACATTCTTAATAGAGAGCGCACTTAAAGGACCTAAGGTTGTTGTTTTTATTGGTTTGATAAAATCATATCCCGTGCTTGTTGTGGTGTTGATGTTTAGTACTATATTAAATACGCTCGTGCTTAGTAAAAAGATAATTATTACTAAAATTGTTTTTCCAAATGGAGACTTTATTATTTCTTTAAAATTTCTCTTTAACAATCCTTTTTCAGTAACTAATAGGGAGATTGCGTATATTCCTGCCACTCCTAGTAGTATTGTTCCTATGTGCCAACCGTTTGACCAGGTGTTAATAAATAGTGTCAAACTTAATCCTGCTAGTGCACTCAATATGAATTTTTTAGTGTTTGTTTTTGCGGTTAAACTTTCTATGAAAATCCATGCTGTTAGTAACGGAAATAAAATAATATATGAATCTGTATCTGAGAATCCTGCTGGTGTTCTTCCAAGAAGGGCATTGTTAAGAACTAATACCAATCCTCCGACAAATCCAGCTACATTTCCTCCTATTTTCCTTCCAATAAAAAATATGGGTATTACTGCCAAGGCTATTAGAATTACGGGCATGTAAAATGATGCTTGTTGCGGAGTAAATTGTTTGTTAAATGCATTTATTATTTTGTATGTAAAAACAGTTATTTTGGCATGCATGGAACGGCCCATTGTTTGTCCTTCTCTGCCGTTTCTTAACTCAAATATTTTTTGTTTACCTTCTTTTCGAATGTTTTTATTATCTCCGAGGTAAATTTTTACATAAGAATTCCATAAATAAGGATCAATTGCAAGTAAATACGTGTTGCCGTGTTCATCTTGAAGTTGATTTTTAAATTGTTGTGAAAGACTTTCTATTTGTGGTCGCAGTGTTGCTTCTTGGCTGGCCACGGCCTCTGCGAGTTGTTCGTTAATATACGCTTCGCGTTGTGCTGCGGGCAGGTTAGGAAATTGTTGCGCTACTTGTGCTGCAACAGCGCTTCGTATTTGACTTGTTGCCGTGTCTTCAGCCCATTGATCAGTGGCGGGCAAGGTTACAGGGTACATGCGAAAGAAGGTGCTAACGCCAATGGCGATGATGAGTAAGAGTACGATGAGTGCTAGCTCTGAGAAAATAACTTGTTTCCAACTG
>JAIPJP010000040.1 GCA_021734105.1 Candidatus Woesearchaeota archaeon | reverse complement strand
ACTTACAACACCTCCGTGTGTAAATACACAGGATCGTTTTTTTTTATTTTTTGTTTAATGTCCAAAACACACCTCATGACTTATCAACATCTAAAGTTTGCATCAGAGTCAGGTTGCGCTCAGCCTGATTCTTCTTGAGCCTTTAGATGCTAACATCTGCACTGAATGCTAGACATTTACGTTTGATGCGACATTTTCATTTATAAAGTTTTCTGCTACGAGATATGATGAAATAAGGGTCTTTATAGTACAGAGGCTGTCGACTGTCTAAACTAGTTTTTTGACCAGTTGTTATTTATTAGGTACAACACTTTTTGACGATTTATTATATAAATCTTGTTAAAAACAGAATAACGACCGTCAGAACAAAAGAAGAGTAAAAATAGCTTAAAATAAAGAATAATAAGGAAAAAAGACGTTTTAAAGTCGAAGATAAACGAAAAAAAGCGTGAAAGAACACAACGAAGGTTGATTAGCTAGTTTTTATCGCACCTACTAAGGGGTCAAAAGTAGTTCATTATCCCCTCAAACTACTCTTCAAGAGGATTTTTACACGCATTTTTTTGCACTTTTTGCAAAAAATTATCAAAAATAGCTCATCAATAAGCAAACAATCAGACAATATGCTCACTAATCCGTGCATTGCACCTCATACTATATGCTTATGCTAATAAAACACCAATCGTCGATGATTACTAACAAGTAGAGTACTAAGTAAATAAAAAAATCAAGAATACATAACAAGCTAAAATGTGCAAGTCATGAAAAAAGAATCGTTCAGATATGCTTAAGCGTGCAAGCGCAAAACATACCTGTTCTTTACCAGATTTCTTCGAGAAAATCTGCGGGGAAAACAGCGAAAATAAAAAAATATTTTCTAGTCTTCCCAGCAACCAGACAACAGAACACAGAAAAATAGTACACTAAAAAAAAGGTGCAGGAAAAGAAATTCCTCAAGCGCGGCGAAGGGGCGCCAAAAATGCTTTGCATTTTTTCGCGCGTTCGAAACTCTGAAGACGCGACATATTTTGAACGTGGAGAGAAATATGGTGCGGGGAAAGAGATTCGAACTCTCGTAGGCACTAAGCCACTGCGGCCTAAACGCAGCCCGTTTGACCACTCCGGCATCCCCGCGTTAAAAAAAGTACTCGGTCGTAGCTCTCAGAAGCAATAATCTATTTATAAAGTTTTACCAAAGAATAAGGAAACTAAGTACGGACAATTATTGCGACGTCATAATACAAGCGCCAGCAACATATGCAATATTATTTAATTTACAAAATTGTATTGCTAAATCGCTTTCGCTTCCTGGTTGAAACCACACCTTAGTAATTCCTTCAGCATACACCGTTTCTAAAACTTGTTCGGTTACATTCGGCGGCACAACAAAAATAACAACATCAACTTCTGTTCTTACATCTTCAAGTGTTTTGTAAACAAGCGTATCTAGAATTATTTCTTCTTTAGGATGTACTGGCACCATAGTATACCCATTATGTTGTAGGTAGTAAGCAACTTTATAGCCAAATTTTTCTTCGTTATTTGACGCGCCTATAACTGCATACGTGTAAGTTTTATCAATCATGGTTGTTGTCATACAAGAAAAACAAAAATGTACAGTTTAAAAATATTTTGTTATCGTATAAACAAAGTTAATAATAATTGTGCAACAAGTTAATCAAACAATTTGCTGTTAAGCAGCAAAAGAAGAATTATATTTTCTGAAGAGAGAGAGTAAATGTTTTTCCTTTAACTTGCTCTTCACAAATATGTTCGTATACTTTACCAGTATTTAGATCAAACTTTTCAGCACCAACTTTTGTACCAATGCTTTCGTGATGTATTTTTACGACATCTGCTAAATCTTCTGTTTGGATGCTAAGAACTATTGCATCATTTTTTTGTAAACCTGCGGTTTTTCGAAGGTCTTGTACTCGCCTAGTAATTTCTCGTGCAAATCCTTCAGCTTCAAGTTCAAGAGTCATCGTTGTATCTAAATATACTTCTCCAGAATTAAAAGGAGCCATAATATAAGGTTTGGGAATTATTTTTTCTACTTTAAAATAATCTCGCTCTAAAGTCCACTTGCCTACAACAACTGTTTCACTTTGATTTAAAGTAGTGGTAATCATATCCAAATGCTCTTTAACTAAAGGTATAACATCACCAGTTTCCGTTCCAAATACTTCGCCTAGTTTTCTAAAATCTATTTCAAATTTATACATTACAGGAAAATCTGTTACAAAGTCTATTTGTTTAACGTTTGTTTGTGTTAAGACCAAATCAAAAATACTTTCTTGCAGACTTACTTTTTCTTGCGTTAATATTTTTACTTCTTTAACAGGCCATCGAACTCCTCGCTGAGCTTTTTCTCGAGCTGCCAAAATGCCAGCAATAAATTGTTGTGCTAGTTCAAATTCTTTTTCGAGTTGTTTATTTTGATAACCTGCCTTTGGCCATGATGAAAAATGAATACTCCAACTTGGTTTATGTGCGAAAAAGTTTTGATAAATATGTTCTGTTAAGTAAGGTGCAAATGGCGAAAGTAGCGTAGTTGCTGTTTCTAATGCATGTCGCATAACATAAGCTAGCGATTCATCTTTCTCAGCAGTTCGGTCACGTACTAATTTAATATATGTTCTAGATAATGTATTACTAACAAAATCAATAATTACGTTTATTGCGTGATTGTATTCGTGTTTTTCTAATCGCTCTTCAACTTCAATAATAAGAGAACTCGTTTTTGATATAAGCCACTCATCTTCAAGTGTTCGACCATCATGCGTTTCTATTCCTGTCAGTCCTGTTCGAGTAATATAATCATTAATATAATAATAAGTATTCCAAAAAATAGTAAAGAATGGTTTAAGTTGTTCCTTAAAAACTGATTCTCCAAAACGTATTGCATTTCCTAAAGGATAAGATGCCATTGCTAAGCGCACACCATCAACACCTTCTTTTGCAAATATTTCTGCAGGAACAATAATATTTCCTTTACTCTTACTCATTTTCTCGCCATTATCATCGGAAAGTAAACCTGCAACTGCTACGTTTTTGTACGCAGGCCTATCAAATAAAATTCCGTTAATAACATGGAGTGTGTAAAACCATCCTCTTGTTTGATCTATTCCTTCAGAAATAAAATCATAAGGGAATGATTCTTCAAAAAGATCTTTATTTTCAAATGGATAATGAAATTGTGCAAATGGTGCGCTACCACTATCAAACCAAGTATCAATAACTTCAGGTGTTCGCCTCATTGTTTTTCCACAGTGTTCACACGCATAAGTAAGTGGATTTACTGTTCCTAAATGTAAATCATCAACGAGTGTTCCTGTTTTTTCGTGTAGTTCTGCAATGCTTCCGATAATTTCTTCGTGTTTGCAGTTCTCATTTTCGCAGATCCAAATAGGTAATGGTGTTCCCCAGAATTTATTTCGAGAAAGTGCCCAGTCTCGAGCATGTTCTAGCCAGTTGCCAAACCGTCCTGTTTTAATAGTTGCCGGATACCAATTAATCATATCATTAAGTTCGAGTAAACGCTTCTTAAGATGTGGTTCTGATACTTTGATAAACCATGCATCCATAGCATAGTAAATAAGTGGCGTATTGCATCGCCAACAAAAAGGATAAGAGTGTACATATTTTTCTGTTGTAAATAGTTTTCCGATTTTTTCTAAATGTTCAATGATTGCGGGATCTGCATCTTTTACAAATTGTCCTGCAAAGTCTATAACTTCTTCAGTAAAGGTACCGTGTTCAGTGACGGGATTAACAAAGTCAATGCCGTGTGCTTTGCAAACGAGATTATCATCTTCACCGAATGCAGGTGCTTGATGAACTATTCCCGTTCCATCTTCCGTAGTAACATAGTCTGCAGTGATTACGCGAAATGAGTTTGGCGCGTCATCTGCAAAATAAGGGAATAATGGTTCGTAAGTTTTATCTTGCAATTCTTTTCCTAGCATACTGCCAATTACTTTCTGGTTTTCAGGAAAATATTTTGTAACTAAATCTTCTGCGAGAACATAAATTGCTGTATCGCTTTCAACAAATGCATAATTAACTTGTGGATGAACAGCTAGTGCTAAGTTACTTGGTAATGTCCAAGGTGTTGTTGTCCATGCAAGAAACGTTACTGGTTTGTTAGGAACTGTTAAATTTTTCTTTACAAAAAATGCTTGGTCTTGTGCAACAAAAGTGGCAACGACGGTGGTGTCATCTACATCTTTATAGCCTTGTGCAACTTCATGTGAGGAAAGTGGTGTGCCGCATCGCGAGCAATAAGGTACGACTTTATGTCCTTTGTACAATAATTCTTTTTCATAAATTTGTTTCAGCGCCCACCATTCGCTTTCCATATAAGGCGTGTGCAGTGTGACGTAAGGATTATCCAAGTCAACCCAGAAGGCGAGTTTTTCAGTCATATCCGACCACGGTTTAATAAATGAGAACACATCTTGTTTGCATTCTGCAATAAACTTATCAATGCCGTATTTCACAACGTCTTTTTTTGAATCGAGTTTGAGTTTTTTTTCTACTTGTACTTCAACAGGCAGTCCGTGGCAATCCCATCCTCCTTTTCGAGAGACTTTGTAGCCTTGGAGTGTTTTGTATCGAGTGAAGAGGTCTTTAAAGACTCTTGCCTCAACGTGATGAAGTGCTGGCGGGGCGTTTGCTGTTGGTGGTCCTTCTAAAAAGGTGTATCTTTCTTTGTTATCAGGGTTTGCATCTTGTATTGCTGCATCTATGTCTGCTTTATGTGCTCGCCATAGCGAGAGTATTTCTTTTTCTATTGCTAGAAAGTCGTATTTCTTATCCATTCAAAGCCACCGATACCTGCTATAAGTAGACTTGAAAAAAGACCTTTGCTTTAAATATGTTACTCTTAAAAACCCTTCAAGAGAGTGCTGCCTTGCAGACAAAGTAGTAGCGAGCATTTTACCTGAAGTAAAATTACTGCGAGCTATAAGTCGACTTCACCAGCCAACGGCGTGAAAATACTGCGCAGCACAGCAAAGAAACCAACAAAATAACCTTTATAAACTCCAAAGTGTGCTCAGCAGGTGTGAAGGCAAAAAATAATCCCCAGCTGACAACGATAAAAAAGAATTATCCAGGCAACACCATTAAAAAAAATAAATATGTTAATGAGTATGAAAATGAGTTTAAGTTCTCTTTATTTAAAGCGTTTTGGAATAGTCTGACTCGCTCTCGTAAAGAACGATTACTTCGAAAACAAAAAGAAACAATTCCTGTCTTACAGCTAGAAGATCTTCCTCCTAAAAACAAAGATTCCATTGTCTGGCTTGGTCATTGTTCTTTTATTATCACTCTTTATGGTAAGCGCGTGTTAACAGACCCTAATTTAAACAGCTTTTTTTATTTGAAAAGAAAAATAGAAAAACCTTGTAACGCTAAAGACTTAATTGATATTGATTATCTTTGTGTTTCTCATATTCATCGCGATCATCTTGATAAAGAAACTATCAAACAACTCAGTGCAAGTAAAGGAGCAAAGGCGTTGCTTCCATTAGGCGTGAGTAAATACATTAGGAAGTGGAATACGCAATTCAAAACAGAAGAGGCTGGTTGGTGGCAAGAGTACAAAACAACTGGTCTAAAAGTTTTTTTCTTACCCACCAAGCATTGGGCGAATCGTGGCTTGTTTGATATTAACAAAAGTGCATGGGGCTCATTTCTCTTCCAGACAAAAACAAAAACTATTTTCTTTGCTGCAGATACTGCGTACGCGAATCACTTCAAAGACATTCAAAAAAAGTTTCCAAAAATTGATATCGCCCTCATGCCTCTTGGTGCGTATGAACCTGCTGCAATGATGCTACCTAATCATATGAAACCTGAACAATCAGTGCAAGCGTTTCATGAACTCAAAGCAAAAATATTTATCCCAACGCACTACGCAACCTTCACGCTAAGTGATGATGATAGTCTTGACGCGCTTACTCGCGCAAAAAAGAAATTTTCTAAAATAAAAAACAAAGGTAAATTCCTCACACCTGGCGTTGGCGAAGTTATTTATTTCTGATTAATAATACTAAGAAGTAATTATGCTTGATATGCTTGAAGTTTAGCAATGGCATCTGCTACACTTATTTTTTCTTCATTGCCAGTACTCATATCTTTAAGTGTGATAACGCCTTCATTGATTTCATTCTCACCAATCACTGCTACAAATGGTATGTTGTATGCATCTGCGTAAGCAAAATTCTTTGATGGTCCTCGCTTCATCAAGTCCATATCAACTGCTATGCCTGCTTTCCTAAATTCTTGGGCTATTGCATAACTTTCTTGTTGCGTGCTAATTGGCGCGATGAAAAGTTGCACATTTGTTTTTTTCATCTCTGCTTGTCCTAGTTGTTTGAGAACATCTACAATTCTGTCTAGACCAAAGCTAATACCAATTGCAGGAAAACTTCTGTCACCAGTACTCTGCCCAGCAGATTCCAGGTAGCCTTCGATAAGATCATCGTATCGTCCACCTCCACCTACAGAACCTATTTCTGGTTTATCTTGCGAATACACTTCTAGAACTGTTCCGGTGTAATACCCCAGTCCTCGCGCGAGGGTTGGAACGAATTGCACTCTAGTATCGTTTGCAAAATAAGAAAGTAATTCGCGAAGTTCTACTATTCCAGGGTCATCAACAAAGAGTTGGCTTGCAAAGAAGTTAAGTTTTTCTTCGTTGCTTCCTTGGTAGCGTAGTAAGTCAAGTAGTTTTCTAATTGCATCTTCAGGTATGCCTTTCTCGTTTGTTTCTTTGACAATGTCATCTACACTTTGTTTGTCAAGTTTGTCAATGCTCATCATAGCGCTTTCGAGTTTGTCTTCAGGAATGCCTTGTGCTACAAAAAGACTCAGTAAGAATTTTCTATTATTCACGCCCACC
>JAIPJP010000039.1 GCA_021734105.1 Candidatus Woesearchaeota archaeon | reverse complement strand
TTACTGGCTCTGGAGAGCAATCACTTTGAACAAGCCCCAAAAACCAGCACCTTTATAAATAAAACCGGTTTCTCTCGAGTTGCTTAAGACAACATATAGGGCTCTAGGGTCCCTGAAAGCTCCATCTAAGCATTCAGATGCTGTTTACGGGCAAGACGACTCAATAAAACTAAAAAAATTCAGTGGCAATTCTTATAGAATATATACTATTCAAAACGCTCCGGTGGTGTAGTCCGGCCAATCATCTCGGATTTTCGATCCGAGGACTCGGGTTCAAATCCCGGCCGGAGCATTTTTGCTATGGTTGGTCCGAAAATAATTTTTTTTATTTTCACTACCGGCCGGAGCATGTTATTCCTTTCCTTGCGGAAAGAATTTTATTTCAAAATTAAATAAGAACATATAGGTAAAAAAATGTGTTAAGAAATCAAGATTTCTTGCATACATAAAACATAAAGGTGATTATGTGAAACGATCAAGTAGACGTTGGAAAAAGAAAGGTCAGATGCGCTGGAAGTGGCAACGAAAGCGTATGAAGAAAGAAAAGCGGAAACGCTTGAGTAAATAGGTGAAGACGATGGCTCCCAATAAGAAAAAAATTGTGCAAACAAAAGTTAAAAAGAAAAAGTGGTTCACCGTCCTTGCTCCTAAATTATTCAATAATGCTGCATTGGGCGAATCTTATGTTGCAGATAGTGAACTTTTAAATGGAAAGTATATGACGGCAAACTTATCAACTATTATGGGTAACATGCGACGACAAAATGTTAATATGCATTTTCGTGTAACTACTGTTATTGATAGTAAAGCAGAAACTGAAGTCATTGGTTATTCTTTAGTGAATGCTGCAATGAAAAGACTTGTTCGACGTGGTCGGGATAAGATTATTGATTCCTTCCTTGCAAAAACTAAGGATAAGAAAGTCTTGCGTATCAAGCCTTTAATTATCACGCATTCCAAAGGAACTAAATCAACGCAGTCTGCTGTAAGGCTTGAAGCTCGACGAGTTATTCGAGAGTTTGCATTTACAAAAACTGTTGAAGAATTCTTTGCTGAAATTGCTGATGCTAAACTGCAAAAGCAAGTCAAAGAGGCTTGTGCGAAAATCTATCCACTTCGTTCTATGGATATTAAATCTGCTAAGCTTGAAGAAAATGCTGATGTTGTACTAACTGAAGGGGATGTAAAAACTGAAAAAGTTACTATTCGTAAAAAAGACAAAGGCGCGCTTCATCTAGTTGAAGAGGATGAACCGCAGCCTCAGGCAGAAACAGGGAACGAAGAAGAAGCTGATAAAGAAGCTCTTAACGAAGAAGTAGAACGTCAAGCACAAGAAGATGGCGATGAGCATGATTCCGTTGATTTGGAAGATGAATCTGAAGTTTCTGATGAAGATGCCAAAGATTTTGGCGATGATGTTGACGAATCTGTTAAAGAAGATGAATTTGCTGATGAAGAAGCTGATGAGTTAAACGAAGATTCATCGGATGCTGAAGAAGATTCTTCAAAAGAAAAGAAAGAATAATTATTGTTCTTCTTTTTCACTATGAAGCGTGCAAATTTTTTTTATTTTCTTTTTTTTTCTTTTCATTATCTTTTGTTGATGTACTATGGGAAATTATAAACTGGAAACAAATCGTGTCATTCAAACCATTAAAGAGAAGAATGCAAAGAAAGTTTGTTTGCAATTACCTGATGGTTTAAAGCCCGAAGCAAAAGAAATTGTTGATGACATTAGCGCAGCAACAGGTGCAAGCGTGTTTATTTGGGCTGGCTCAAATTTTGGCGCGTGTGATTTGCCTTTAGAAGTGCAGCGTCTTGGTGTTGATTTACTCGTGCATTATGGTCATAGCAAATGGGTGTATGATTTAGAAACAGTAAAATAATTAAACTATTTCTTTTCTAGTATTACTTATATGGGTGTAAAAGAGAATTTTAACAAGGTTTGGTTGAGATGCGAAGACAACGAGACTGCTCGTACATCTATTGACTCCAAAGAGCTTAACATTCTTAAAAAACAAGGCGCAAAAATAATTCTTGATGTGGGTTGCGGCGATGGTAGCAATGCAGCTTTTCTTGCAAATCAAGGTTTTGTAGTAACTGGTATGGATATTTCTGATGAAGGACTAAAGATTGCAAAACAGAAGGCCAAAGGTTCTCAGAACAACTATCTCTTGCAAGATATTTTCTCAACACTGTCATTTGAAGATAATTGTTTTGATGCAGTTATTGCTTATCAAAGTCTTAATCATGCAATAAAACCGGTGATTCTTGAAGCGTTCAAAGAACTAGGTAGAGTTCTCAAAAAAGATGGTATTTTCATTATTCGAATAGCGAACAGGGAAACATTTAATGTAGAACCAACTGATAAGAAAAATATTTATTACGACAAGGATTATGATCAAACATTTGAAGAAATTAAACCTCAGACTTTCAAAGGTATTGGTGGTGATGAAGACGGTATCATTATGTATACTTTTTATGAAGATGAGTTAAGTAAAGATTTATCTTTGCTTGGTTTTAAGAAAATGAGTTCGCGACTTGCTCCGCATCACATTGTTGCAGTTTTCGCTAACAAAAAACAGTAAAATAATTTTGTTCTGTTTAGTTTTTTTTACTACTTTGTCTAGTGAATCTTTATCTTCTTTAAGAACTTGTTCTAGAAACGTGCGCAAACCTTAATTATGAAATGGCGAGGATTTAAACCTTTCTGTTTTGCAGTAAATAAATGTTTAAGAAGTAGCGACCTTAAAAATTGGTTTATGTTTGTGGGGATTGACGAGTCAAATCATGGGTGGTTTCCTGAAATATTTGTTGGGTCTTATTCTCCAAGCACAGATAATCTTGTGAGAGGAAATTTTCCTAAGAAGCGAATAAAAAAGAGAAATCAAACGAAAAATTATGCTCGTAAATTTGCCAACATTCCTTATGTGCATACTATCTTCTCCGAGACTAGCAAAAATATTATTGGTAAAGTTAACATTCCTGTTGTTGCAATTTGTGAACTTGCTAGATATGTTAATGGAGTTAGCCCCGTGGATACTATTTTTGTTGATGGGGAGTTATTACTTGAACAAGTAGAAACTATTGAGCGATTGATTTATGACTTTAATAAGAGCACTAAACTTCATGCTGAGCCCCGGTTAGATAAAAAGATTCGTTTGGTGAATGAAGCTGATAATCGGGCTAATCATTTTCATCATTATTATTCTTCTCATCCTGATAAAGGCACTCGTATGGATAAGTATGTAGATAATTTAATTACGCCTCGTTTAGAAGCCTATAAGCCTTATTTAATTCCTTGTGAAGAATTGGATCAATAAGTCAAAACCGCCAAAATAAGCTTCTTTTTAGGAAAGGTTTATAAATAGAAACGATCTTTCCAAGTGTAGAAAGAAAAGAAAATCGTGTATACGCACATGAAGATAATTGAAAAATATTTCAGATATTAAATACAAAAAAAGATAAATAAGACGTGCAACAACTTCTTCATAATGATTAACGCGAGCCCGTAGTGGATTTTCTTTTCAACCACAAGCAATGCGTTTATGTTGTTGCGGCAGATTATTTTTGCTTCTCGCAAAAATTGTTCGTTTTCAACGCGTTTATTTCGGAAAAGCTAACGCTTCCCAAAATACGTTTACAAACGTTGATTGCCAAGGCAACAGCACAAAAACGCTTTGCATTTGCACGCGGAAAAAATAAAATGACAAATAACAAAACTAACGACTTACTCGTCGTTGAAACAATCAATGAGATGAAAAACTCTCAAGTAAAAGGCTTAACGTACCAATTAACAAGTTATGTGAAAGATGCGTTTAGAACTAAAGAAGGTCTTAACATTTTTACCATCACCGATGGTGAAGAGGATTTTAAACTAGTCAAGTTTGTTCCTGGTGCTATTGCATTTCCTGACATAATACAAGATGTCTATGCAACATTTCAATTCACAAGAAGCCATTATGAAGGAACCTTGCAAGGAAAAATTGTTGATGCGTGGAAAGCAAAAGCAGACGAAGAAGTTAAAGCTAAAGAATTAGTTCAAGATCAACTCTTAGCACAATTTCAGCCCAAAGGCAAACCCCAACTTAAAAGCGAAAACTTTGTGAAAATGCATGACATGCTTAACAAAGGTGCATCGGTTATTCGGCAAGCAATTTTAGAGAAGCGACCGATTATTATTACACATCATGGCGATGCAGATGGGTATGCTGCAGGTTTACAACTCGAGCGAGCAATTCGTCCAATGATTGATGACGCACATCCCTTCCTTAAATATCCTTCTAATTATTTTATGAGAAACCCATCAAGAACTCCTTGGTATGATGTCATTGATGCAACTAAAGATATTGGAACTTTTCTTATGAATGCGAAACGAAATGATCTTTCTGCTCCTTTAATTCTCATTGTTGATAATGGAAGTACTGCGCAAGATTTACTTGCAATGAGAAAAGCAAAAATTTTTGGTGCTGATGTTATGGTTATTGATCATCACGACCCTGGAGTTAAAGATAAACACGGTCAAACTCTTATTTGTAAGGAAACTATTAATCATGTCAATCCTCATTTAGTCGGTATTTCTGATAATATGTCGGCATCTATGGTGTGTTATGAACTTGCTCATTTAGTGAATGAAAACGTAAAGTCAGATGCATTTGTTGCAGCTGTTGGTGGTGTTGCAGATAGATGTGAGGGTGCTGAAATTGATGAACTTATCACATTATCAGGCGAATCTAAAGAATATGTTCGAGAAGTTGCTCTTACTGTTGATTATGAAATCTTTCAGACAAAAATGAATTTACAACTTAGTCCTATCAATACCTTACTTTATGGTCCGAAAAAAGAAAGAGATGCATTAGTTTTATTATATCGACCAATTATTCTTGAAGCTCAAGAAGAATTAAATTTGGTAGTACAAAAATATGTGCAGCGAGAACAGCAAGGAAAATACACGTTATTTAGTTTAGATGGCGAAGTAACTGCTCTGCGCGGTGATTATTTTTCTGTTGGTAAACTTGCAGCAATTGTAGGTAATAATTTTGAAGAGGTAAAGCCAAGAATTATTATGGTTCATACTGATGGAATAATTGTTTTTAGAGCAGAGCAAGAGCAGACTCTTTTTGACGTCAACAAACTAGTACCTCTTTTAATTGAAGCATTTCCTTACGCTCGTATTAGTGGTGGTGGTCATGCGGTTGCAGGTAGCATAAAATATTTACCTGCAGCAAAAGAAGAAGTCCTCACAAAAGTTAAGGACTACATTGCTTCGCTATAAGCGCTACGACTAACAACGTTGCCTTGAAGTAATAAAGAATCAAACAAATGTTGTGCAACGTGCGTTATGCAAAATAGTTTTGTTTGACGATTCTTGTTCGCTAGCCTGAGGCGCGATAATGCTTCGCAAGTGTTTGTATTTTTCACTTTTTAGTTTCAACACCCCTTTTTAAAGAATGACTTCTCAAATGCGAGTGTATGGATGAGTATCAGCAGTGTATTGACTATATTGAGGCTTATTGGGAGAAGATTACGTGTTTTTTTCCTGAAGATGCAGGAACGCGCATAGGGTTGCCACATCATTTCGTTTCGCCTAACGACACGTATTTTAAGAATGATCAATTCTATTGGGATACCTATTTCATCTCTCTTGGTCTTTTAGCTCGCGATGAAACGCATTTAGTGAAAGGTATTGTTGAAAATTTTTTGTTCATGCAAAAGCGTTTCGGCGTTATTCCTCTCAGAAACCAATTTTATAACTTAGGTATCTCTCAACCTCCTTTTTTATCTTCTTTAGTCTTAGCTGTCTTTGCAAAAACCAATAATAATCGCTGGCTTAGTGAGATGGCGTATATGCTTGAACAAGAACTCAATAAGTATTGGGTCGATGCGCATGAAAAGCAACATCATGTACTTGCTTGTGGTTTAAGTCGGTATTGTGATCATGAAATTACGCATGTAACTGCCGAACATGAGTCTGGTTGGGATATGACGAGTCGCTTTAAAGAGCATTGTTTGAATTTTGCACCTGTTGACTTAAATAGTTTGCTCTATAAATACGAAGTTGACCTCGCGCAGATTTTTAGAACGCTTGGCGATGTGCATAAAGCAGAACACTATGAGAAACTTGCAAGCAAACGAAAAGAATTAGTAACCAAGTACTGTTGGCATGAAGAACAAGGTTTCTTTTTTGATTATAACTATGTGGACAAAAAACAAAGTGATTTTTTTTCATTAGCAGGTTTTTATCCGCTATGGGCCGGGCTTGCATCAGAGCATCAAGCACATAAGATGTTGCATCATGTTGCGCAGTTTGAATGCGAAGGGGGTCTAGCTAATACGCAAAAGGATAAGTTGTCTATTGAGTTTAAACAATGGGATTATCCGAATGGGTGGCCTAATCAGCAGTTTATGGTCATTTCAGGTCTTGAAAAATATGGTTTTAGAGATGATGCGTTTCGTTTAGCAACAAAATGGCTTGCTTTAAACAAAAACGTGTTTGATAAAACTAAAACCTTCTGGGAAAAGTATGATGTGGTTGCGCAAACGAAAGGAAAACAGGGACGTTATCCAACGCAATCAGGTTTCGCATGGACTAATGCAGTATTTATTTTGCTGTATGATTTTGTAAAATCTGTTTCTTAATTTTTTATGAAGATATTTTTTTAATGAAAACAAAAATAGTTTTTTGAATATCAAACAGTGTTTAACAAAACTTAAAATATTTTAGCAAAAAATTTTTCTTGTTTTTTTTTCAAATTTTTTTTCTAAAAAATAAATTATTTTTTTGTACGTTTTAACGTTTAAAACGCAAGAAAAAGAATAACATTTAAATATGATTAAATCACAAATTACTATGTTGCTAACTATATGTTGGCAGCTAAGTATATTAACCATAACCGCGCGAGGTGTAAGTTAAATGGTAGCAAAGAAAAAAGCAGTAAAGCGAAAAGCTCCAGCTAAAAAAGCTGCAGTAAAGCGAAAAGCTCCTGCAAAAAAGAAAGTAGCAAAGAAAAAAGTTGCAAAGAAAGCAGCACCTAAAAAGGCTGCAAAAAAGAAGGTAGCTAAGAAGAAGGCTCCTGCTAAGAAAAAAGTAGCTAAAAAGAAGGTAGCTAAGAAGAAGGCTCCTGCTAAGAAAAAAGTAGCT
>JAIPJP010000038.1 GCA_021734105.1 Candidatus Woesearchaeota archaeon | reverse complement strand
ATTAGAAACTCAGATGGCTTCTGGGCTCTCCTTTCCCGAAGCGTTTAAGAAACTTACTCCGCAGCGTGAGAAAGAATATTTATCGTGGGATTTTTATGTGAAAGGTTTTATTGATGCGGTTGAAACTGCTGATGGTAATATTCGTTTAATGGATTATAAAACGTCTAAGCGTGCAAAACTTAGTGATGAATATAAATTACAATTAGCAATTTATGCACTGCTTTATGAACTTGAGCATAAGGAAAAACCTCATGAAGTTGGTATTTATTTCTTAAAATTTAAGGGTGTTGATGCTGAGCAAGTTTTACCTGTTGATGAAGAATTAATTAAACATGCAAAATTTAAAATCGAACAAATCCATATGTCCACAACAACGGATAATATTGCTGATTTTCCTCAGAATAGAAGTCCTTTATGTAAGTGGTCTTCTGGTCAATGCGATTTTTATGATTATTGTTACAACGGGAAGGAAATTCCTCCACTACTAGAGCCTGTTGTTAAGAATGAGAAGAAATAATTTATTTTTCTTTTTTCTTTTCTTTCATAGCATAAACAATTATTGTCACATAAATTATTGTGTATAGTGTTCTTGTAATAACATCTATGGTTGTTACTTGTCCTATGAATGTTGTAGTTATTAATAGCATGCCTATTATTGCTGTAATAATACTACAGGTGTATGCTTCTTTTTTTTTGGTGAGTAATTTCACTCCTGCTATAATTGCTAGTATAGTAAATGTAATTTGTAAAATAAATATGATAAAAAATAATATTTGTGGCGAGCTTTCAAAAAAGAATTTATTTAGTTGAATAAGTAATTTTGTTGAGCCTATTACTGCAAAGAGTGTTCTTGTAGCAATTACAAAAAAGAATATAGAAATTAGAGTTACTTGCCAAGGAGTTTTATTTCTTGTTTCTACTTTTTTCATGTTCTTTTGAATTTGTTTTTTTAGTTATAGTTCTTCTTTTTGTAATTGTATTTTCTTTAATAACTTTTTTCTTGCTTGTTGCTTTTGCCTGACTATAACTTCGTTTATGTCTTGGTGAATGTTCCCAATGTGTTGGTCTATTAAAATTATGTGCGTGATTTATTTTTACAAGTTTCTTGCGATGCCAGCGATAAATAATTGGCGTACCGAGTTGCAATTCTAAGTTTGGAATATCGGTATCACTAATGAGTTCGATGTGTTTAATAAGTGCTCGCAGACTATTGCCGTGTGCTGCGATAATGACATTTTTTCCTTTTTGCACTTCTGGCAGGATGTGTTTCTTAAAATAAGGTACTGCTCGTTTGTAGACATCTTTAAGACTTTCTCCGCCAGGTGGTCGAACATCGTAGCTTCGTCTCCAGTTGTGTACTTGTTCTTCGCCCCATTTTTTTCGGGCCATATCTTTGTTAAGGCCTTGGAGTTTTCCGTAATATCTTTCATTAAGCTTTGTTGATGAGTAAATAGGAATTTCATTTTCTTCGAATTCTTTTCCGTGGTTGTGCATGGACCATGCTTTTCGTTGTTTTGATTCGTGAAGAAAAATACCTGTCTTTTTTTGATGTGCTAAGATGAGAACGAGTGTTTCGTTAGCTCGCATGAGTTTACTCGTGAATGCAACATCAATGTTGATATCGTTAAGTTTTTCTGCAGCAATAAGTGCTTCATGGATACCTACTTCTGTGAGTGGTACATCTACCCATCCAGTGAATTTATTATCTACATTCCAGCGACTCTCGCCGTGTCGTACGAGTATAATATGTCCCATACAGCTAGTCTAGATATTTTCATTTATAAATGTACCGCCACATTTATATATTAGTTATTACTATCTAGTAGTTATGAAATTATCTATTGGTATAGCTATCTTGCTTTCCTTTATTGCAGGTATGATTCTAGCTGGTTTGTTGTCTCAAATGCCTGTAGCGAGTGCTTCTCCTGAGCAATTCTCGCCGTTTGATAGGATAACTGAAGAACAAGTGCGGGTGTATCAAGATAGTATTATTATTCATGTAGAGAACGCGAAATGGGCTTCTTTTACTGATACAAACTCAATGGATCCTTTCATTGATAAAGGTGCAAATGCCTTGCAAATTATTCCGCAAACAGCAGAAGAAATACACATTGGCGATATCATTACTTATGCAGGGGATACTGGACGAATTATTCATCGTGTAGTTTACATCGGTGAAGATGATGCTGGTTGGTATTGTATTGTGAAGGGCGATAATAATAAAGTTGCAGACCCTGGTAAAATTCGGTTCAATAGGATCGATAGAGTTTTATTTGGAGTGTTATATTAAAACCAAGTAATTAGATGAAATATGATTAAATGAAATACGAATGAGAATAAAAAATGAAATCAAAAAATATGTTACCTCTAAAATCTCAAGAAGAAATTAGTAAACACATCGAAAAATTAGAAACTAAACTGGATTCTCTTGCGCCTGTAGAGTGTGATTTTGGAGATGGGCTTCTCTTAAATTTCCGTCTGGCTAATCTTTATCGTATGAATGGCAATATTGATATGGCTGATAGCTATTCTATTAAAACGTATGATTTATTAGCTAATGAAGCAACAAATATGGTTGTTGGTATAGAGCAACGCAGTAGAATAAAATCCTATCTTACTAACTATTTTGGCTTTACAAAAAAATAATCTTCTTGTTGCAAAGGTTTTTTCTTTTTTCCTTCTCATTTTATAAAGTAGTTCTTCTTTCTTTTGCTGTATGGACATGACTATTCCACATAGAATTCTTTCTGCTGAAAAAGTAGAAATTAAACCCTTCTTTAAAGAACAATATCAAAAGATTCTCGGTCCAAAATATGATGATTTTATGGATTATTCTTTTCGCTACTTAAGAAAATGTATTCGAGTAAACACGCTTAAAATGGATGTGCATATATTACAATCGCGTCTAGAACGTCAAGGTTGGCTATTAACGCCTGTTCCTTGGTGTAAAGAGGGTTTTTTTATTGAAGGTCATAAAGAATTTCATCGTTTTGATATAGGAAATCTTGTCGAGCATAATTTAGGATATTTTTATGTGCAAGAAGCAGCATCCATGCTTCCGCCGGTTGTTTTATTCAGCGATATGCGAAATGATAAAGCGAACACAGACAACCAGAACTCCGATCAGGAGTATGACAGTTCACAACACTCTGCACAGCATGACAGTTCACAGCACATTGATTTGCATGACAGTACGCAGCGCCCTGAACAGCATGACAGTTCACAACACTCTGCACAGCATGACAGTTCACAACACTCTGCACAGCATGACAGTTCACAGCACATTGATTTGCATGACAGTACGCAGCGCCCTGAACAGCCGTTGGCTGTTTTAGATTTATGTGCAGCTCCTGGTTCAAAAACATCGCAACTCGCACAATACATGAACAATGAAGGATTACTTATTGCTAATGATGTTGATATTTCTCGGCTTCGTCCACTTGGACTCAACTTACAACGTATGGGCATCACAAACACGTTAGTGGTATTAAATGCTTTTCAGCGAAGTAAAAAAAGCACGAGACTTCGGCATCCTTTTCAAGGAGAGCCTTTTTTTGATAGAATTTTAGTTGATGCTCCTTGTAGCGGTACAGGTACTATTCGTCGAAGTTTTAAAATGCTTGAAATGTATTCAGCAGGTTTTGTGCGAAGACTCGTAGCAATTCAAAAAGCATTAATTCTTAATGCGTATCAATTGCTCAAACCTGGTGGGACCATGGTATATTCGACGTGTTCTCAAGAACCATTTGAAAATGAAGGCGTGGTATCTTATTTGCTAGGAAAAGAACCAACAGCAAAGCTTCTTGACATAGATCTTGATATTGTGCGAAGTGAACCATTTATGGAGTTTGATGGTGAAACGTTTCATCCTGATGTTAAGAAATGTTTAAGAATTTATCCTCAAGATAATAATTCTGAAGGTTTTTTTGTTGCAAAAATTAAGAAAACTTTCTAAATTACTTATTTATATTGTTATGTCATTAGTGTTCTTTTCTTATACTTATGTTAAACAGTTTATTGTATTCTAAGTCTAACCAATAATAATAATAATAATAATAATAATAATAATAATTCTGAGCAATCATTAAATTTATATTGGACTGCAATAAATACTGTTGCGTAGCACAAGAGAATTGTTTGGGGTTTGCCTGCGTCTAAATTTTTTATACTAGAATAATTCCAATAACTACTAACACAAGGCCTACTCCAATCGCGCCAACCGCTATTATGCCGTTGGTATCAATATTTGCAAAATACTTCTTAAGCCGTTGTTTTGCTTGTGTTAACTTTTTCGTAATTCCTTGAAATGATATCTCTACAGTTTTTGCCATTTTTTTGTTTGGTGTGAACTTGAAAATTTTTTAATTTTCTTTGTTTTCGCCAGCGTAGTATTTTTTTACCATAATTTTTTAATGAAATCCCACAGTTTTGCAAGGAATCCTTCTGGTGCTTCTTCTTCATTTGTATCCGTATTTTTTGAATTACTTTTTGCTGTAGTACTATTTCTGGTTGTTTCTTCTACAGCATCATCTTTTATTTCATCAGCAACTTCATTGTCATCTTGAGTTGGTAGTTGAATAGGAATACTTGTTGTTATGCTATCAGTATAGTTGTGACTGTCCACTATTCCTGTAGTGATAACCTCTATTTTTTCTTTTTGATACGCTTCTGGTATGTGAATAGTTAGGCTGTACATTTCTTCTTTTGTTTCACTGCCTAAATAGTTGATTTTCTTTTTTTGAATACCTTGTATAATTTCTGCATCTTCGCTTGTTGTTTCTAATTTAATATCGTAGATGTCTTCAGTAATTTCATTACTTGCAGTAATAACTAAGTTTATATCATCTCCAGGGGCTGGTTTATCTGCACTGACAAATATATCAAATCCCAAGATATTTTCTGCACCTTTAACTAAATAATTATTTTCTTCCTTGCACGTAAATTTTTGTCCTGCTTCTGTTTGGTACGTTGCAGTAATGGTAAATGGATATTCTTTGTCTTTGGTACTAAATGGCATTTGATATCGTTGGTTATGGATAATTTTCGCTCCTTCTCTAAATATGTTTGGGATTGTGAACGGTATATCTTCAAATGCGGTGTGAATAGTTCCATTAATAGCATAATAATCATCAAGGTCGCCAACATTTTTTAGGTTAGCGGTGAATTGTAGTTTTCTTCCTGCTTGTATGGTTGGTTCGTTAAAGGAAAAATAACAATTAAGTCCATCTGTTTCAACAGTAATATTTTTTGTACCTGAGAATTCGTACGCTTTATCTTTAACACTTAAATCGCCTTCGTACATAATGCCGAAGTTACCTACAAATGGCGTTCCTATTCGAATAGTAAATCGTTTTGTTTCTTTTGGTTGCAGAGTGGTTGTTGTTCCTAATGTGTTAAATGCATAGGTATTAAGATTTGATTGTCCTCTGATAAACAAGCTAAGGGGAACATAAATTCGAAGATTATTAACTGTTAGTTCTTCATTTTCATTATTAGTTATTTTGAATTCAAATTCTGTCGGTTGATCTCTTTTAATGGTGGTGGGTAATGTTGTTTGCATAATATATGGTTCTAATACTTCTATTGTCGCGCTTGATGATGATTTTTTAATATCTGTTCCATCTTCTGAATCATACATTAGTTGTGTTGTATAACTTTCTTTGGTATTATATGAGATTCCTTTTATTTTATATTTGGCGCTCCATACTTTGTTTGGATAAAGGTTAAATGTACTTTGTAATTTGTTGTTTGCTGATTGGAAAAATGTTGATTCGTGCCATTCAATTTCAAATCCTTCCGGTATTTCTTCAGTTATTCTTGCATTGGTGATTGGATAATCGCCACTATTTTGCACAGTAATTTCAACGGTTCCTATTTCATAGAGTGAAAATTTTGTTTTTTCAAATGTTCTGGTGACATCTACTTTTGAAGAATAATCATACTCCATAATTTGTATGTGAATTGCTGGTTGTAGCGCTCCTTGGTCATCAATGAGGATGTTATCTTTTTCAAAGCTTTTATTCAAAAAACAATAACTTCTATTTTCATTTACATCACAAGTACCTATGCTGATAATTACTTTATCGTCATCTTTGCCGATACGCAGTGTTCCACCATTTTGGTTGTGTTCATCATCTGTTGGTCTGAATTCTCCACTCATAAGCCTCACACTATATTCATGGTCATTAAAATTAAATGTTTCATAATAGGAATACCAGCCCGAAACTTTCGCTTCAGAAACAGCAACTGCTCCAGGAAGAAGTATTGCAAACAGGCCTAAAATAATAATGGTGCTAAGCAGTTTATTCATATACTCCATTCTTAAAATCTCATCCTTATATGCTTTTCGTTTATAAATAGCCATTTTAAAAGAATGACAAATGAACGCTGCTAAGGCATTATTCTAAAGAAAAACGAGCTAAACGCATTCTTGGCTGAGCAACATAATTAACAATACAGCCGCAATTTCCTAAGATATTTTTTGAGTTACCTTGTAAGCTGTGTTGTAAGATTTTTTTTAAGATGCATTGTAAGATGCATTGTAAGCTGTGGAGTCGTTGGCTGTATATTATGAACTTCTTTAATAAATAGGTTAATAAACTTGTTCGCGAACGCAAAACGTTTATAAAGAACTGATTTTATTCTATCTAATATGTCCCTTCAAGAGCTAGCAAACTCTCTTTCAGCAGTAGAGCGCAAAGTTTTACCTCATCTCACTGCCGATATAACAACAACTGAATTAGTTGTAAAATCAGGTTTACAAGATGTTGAAGTGAAGCGCGCTTTGATGTGGTTGAGCAATCGTAATGTTGTCTCTCTTGAGCACACAGCAAAAAAAGTTGTTGTTCTTGGAACAAATGGTGAGCTAGCAAAAGAGCATGGTCTTCCTGAAATACGAATTCTGACAGCATTAATGCAAGGTCCCAAGCTAGCACAAGCATTAGAGTCTGATACGTTGCCTCGCGGAGAAATTATGGCTTGTATTGGTATTTTAAAATCGCATCAAGCAGCAACGGTTGAAAAAACTGATCAAGGATTGATTTTTTCTATTCTTCCTGCTGGAAAAGTCTTAGTGGAGCAGCCAGTGTATCAGCCACAAATATTTTTCAGCAAACATAAATCTTTCCCCTTATCCTTTGATGAACTTTCAAATGATGAAAAAGAGATGATCAAAGAATTATCGAAGCGAAAAGACATGCTTAAAGTTGAGGAACAAAAAGAAGTTCTTGTTCATGTTACTGTTGTAGGAAAACAATTGCTCGCAGCCGATATTGACACATCTAATATTGAAGAACAATTAACTGTTGAAATGCTTAAGACAGGGAGTTGGCAAGGAAAAATATTTCGAACATACGATGTGCAAAGTCCCGTTCCTCGATTAACTGGTCT
>JAIPJP010000037.1 GCA_021734105.1 Candidatus Woesearchaeota archaeon | reverse complement strand
TTAGGCTTTGTCCGGAAAGGAATACATTTGTATACTGCGAAGAATTATTCTCGCTCTGCTCAAAAGAATTTATCAACAAATGAACTCGCAACACAAGTGTTGCTCATGCTGTCATGCTCTTTTCGAGCATAACACAACACTATTTTACGCTGTAAAAGCGTAAAATTTGTTTGTCTAAAAAAATCTTCAAAGCAGTATACCAAATTATTCTGGACGAAGCCGTTCTTTAGATTCGCTCTATTAGAAAATTAAAGGTTGCAGCATGGAGTTCTTTTTGCAATCCGCCCCGAAAATAAATACTTTTTTAAAGTCTTTTTTCTTTATTTTTTTTACTATGGCTAAAAAAATAGATTTGCATAAATATATTGGTGTTTTCTTAATTATTCTTGGTATCTTACCGTTTCTAGGTGCAAACTTAGGAAAAACGTTAGGTACAATTGCAGCAGCACTTACCATTGTTTGTGGCGTTGTAATTTTACTTACAAAATAAATCAAGAACATATTGTTTAACATTAACAACGGCGAAGGTTTATTCTCGCTTGGCTTAAAATAACTAGAATCGCATGCGATAATTTCGATTTGCTAACGCAAGTCAAAATGCATTTAATTTAAGAATTTTTCAAGTTGTATTGTTAAGGAGTATTGTTTACCTTATTCTTTTAATGTTCCTTCTAAATTATCCGGATGTAACAGCAAATCGAGCGCATCATTAATGTGGGGTACAATAATATCTACTGCCGGAATAATTGCGGTGTGGATACCTTCTCCTTGTACTGTTGCAACAGATAAACTTGCATGTACAAATAATCCGAGATCAATTCGTGCATTTCCAACGGCCATTGTGTTGGGTATTGTTTTTGCAAGTAATGCTTTTTCTGTGCTTGTTTTTGCAATCATGATTTCTACGCCGAGTCGGGATGCTATTTGTTGTGCTGTTCCTCGCTGGTCACCGCTGATGATGATAATTTTTATTCCTAATCGTTGTATTGCTCGTAATCGTCGTTTAATTCCTCGTGGCAATTTTCCTCGAACAGTAATGGTGCCATTTAAATCAAGAAGCAATGTCTCTAATTCTAGTGTGTGAC
Source organism: Candidatus Woesearchaeota archaeon (assembly GCA_021734105.1). Classification (NCBI taxonomy): domain Archaea; kingdom Nanobdellati; phylum Candidatus Woesearchaeota; species Candidatus Woesearchaeota archaeon. Next base: position 6,356 of record JAIPJP010000037.1, on the reverse strand, counting down.
CTTGAATACTATATTCCATAATTTTCTTCTGAGATGTTCTTCTTTATAAATTTGTGGAAATTATTAAAAAAGAATTGATATTTGTCTCTTGTACATATGCATTCATTTACAACAGGCGCTATTGTAGCCTATAAAACTATTGACAGAATAAGCACAACAGGCATAATTCTTCCAAAAACTGATTTTCTTGATTTATTTATTAAAGAGAATGGCAGTTGGCCTACAGCACAAGAATATACAAAACAAATAGAAGCGCGTTTTGGTAATCGTTTACCATTCAACCAATTTGGTGATGAAATACCTTTATTTGATAGAATATGGAATCGCTGCGCCGCCAGTTCTTCTCGGATTATTCTTCCTTCGGAATCGTTTCTAAAGAGTTCTTCTCATCTTGGCGTGCACAATATTGATAGAAAAATTGAAGGTAATAGAACGCAAAGATCATATGATATTATTTTAGTAACTGATTGTCAATACATCGCTGAAGTTGGTACAAGAAGAGACGTTCTTATTGTTGCTGATGAGGTTGTACAAGAATTATTTTTGGATAATTGATACAATGGTCGGTGTTTTATCTAATGCTTCTTTTCCTGCAGTTTTATATGCTTTACTAAGTCCTGCAGTACCAAGTTTTATGCCGCCAAAAACTCGCGCAACACAAACAAGGACGTTTCCTAATTTTTGTTGTTGTAATAATCGCAGTAAAGGCGCTCCTGCTGTTTTATTAGGCTCTTTATCATCGTTTCCTCGTTCTTCAAACACTATTTCACCTAGTTTATTTAGGCTCGCTAATCGATAAGCGTATGCGACATGATTTGCTTTTTTATGTTTAGAACGAAGCGCGTCTATTAATGGCTTAACTTCATCTATGGATGTTATAGGATAGACATAACTAAAAAAAGATGATTTCTTCTCTATACATTTAGCAGAACTCTTTTGTTTCACAGTTGTAAAGTGCATGCGCAGTATTAATATCAAGATAAAATTTAAATACTTGTCTATGTTTGAATTTTTTAGGTGATGGTATGGGAAAAAATTATACTTCTTATGTGATTGTTTTAATTGTTTTATTTTCATTAGCTGTTTTTGTTAATTTAATTAATTGGGTGATGAGTATAGTTGGTTGGACACTACTTCCAGAATTAACTCAGTTAAGCAACGGTTATATGATTTATGCAACAATTATTGGCGCAATAACTTTAGCTATCGCAACAATTTATTTGGTGCAGCTCATTAAAGTAAACAAGAGTTTATTTATCTGGACGCATATTGTTTTTGGCTATTATGTTGTGCTTACGTTAGTAAATATTATTATGTCCTTAGTTACAATGGATACAACTGCAGTTCCCGGTTTTGAAGGTCTCATGGTTGGTTTTACTCTTGTTATTGGTGTTGTTGCTATTGGTGGCGCTATTGCTGTTTGGATAACCTTTTACAAACATTTACTTAAAGCGCAGAAAACAAAAAGATTAGTATTTAATTAAAGCCGGAATAATCTTTCCTAGCACAAGAATAACAATAATATAGTGTTATGCTAAATAATTTCAAAATAATTTTTTTCTGGGGTTGTCGCCCTCTTTTTCTTTTTTTCAGATAGAATTTTTTTGAGGTATCCTAACAATTCGTTAGCACATACACTGGTTACGGTCCATTCTACGTTTTAGGCTTTGGATGTGCTCCTTGTAGCGAATCTTTATCATTTAAGGCCTTGTTGGGCCTTTCTTTTTCTTTTTTTCTTTATCGGATTTTTTTGAGTCGTAGGATAATGCTTTATCAGATAATGATTCTTCATTTACGTGGTTAACTGCTTTTATTTCTTGTTCCTCTTCTTCTGTTTTGGGGATGTATTCATTTTTAACCAAATTAAGTTCTTGATGTTTAATTGCATCTCTAACTTTCTCACAAAACTTTACAGCGCCTTCATAGTATGAGCGTACGGGGTCTTTATCATTATGATCTAAAACAGCTATCACCTTGTCTTTGCCGTGTGGATCGTGAATTAAATTTTTTAGTTTATACGCATCAGACTTGAAAAGTTCAAATTCTTTTTTCTCGTAGTTTTTTAGTTGTAGTTCGAATCGTGTGATAAGGTCAAGTAATTGTTCGGCATTAACATTTTCTGTTCCAATACCTAGTGAGGAGAATTCATTATACCAATCGGCAGGTATACGTAGTTTCTCTCGCATATTGCTTGTGCCGCCATGATATTTATTATAGACTCGTCCCACAACAAAGTTAAGTGCTTTTGATTTATCTTCAATAGAATGCACGTAGTCTTCAATGGTTTGTTCAACAGTAGTTTCTGTTTCTGTTTTATTTTCTTTGTTAATAGGACTTTTAAAAACGTTATAGACTATAATTATGTAAAAAATGGAAAGTATAAAATTGATTCCTATTAATACAGGGACATCTATTCGCTTAGCAACACTAGGACTATTTGTTCCAATAATATAAAATGCACCGAGTAAACATATTGGTAAAAACCATAATATTTTGCGCTGTTTTGCGTATTGTTCGTGGATGGTTAATGAGATGAGTATGGTAAGAATTGTTGGAAAAAAACCGATAACAACGATAAAGAGGTTGTGATTACCTATTGCTGCTGTGATAATAATGATAAGTAAACTAAAGAGTAGAAATAATCCGCTGAGCACCTCGAATGCATTTACTTTTTTCTTAAGACTCATATAGTTCTTTTTCAGAGGAAATTCATTTATAAAGGTTCTTTTTTCTTTCTTAAAATAGCTTGTTTTACGAATTTTATGTTCTTTATTTCTTTTAAGATAACGCTTTTCTAAGCTAACCTTTATAAAGGGATGTTAATTTCTCAAACAACATGGCAAAACTAATCAGAGCAGGCGCTTGGCGGCGTTTAGAGCGTCCGTATACAAGAAAATCTAAGTATCGGTCTAAAGCATTCGTTCGTGCTGTTCCTGCTAATAAGGTCGTAAAATGGGAAATGGGCAATTTACAAGCAGCTTTTCCTGTGGTTGTTCGACTTCACTCAGCTGTTGATATTCAATTGCGTCATAACGCTTTAGAATCTGCTCGTAAGAGTGCCAACAGACTTCTTGAGACCAAATTAGGTCGTATGGGTTATAAGCTCAAATTTAGAGTTTATCCGCATCATATTCTGCGAAATAATCCTTTAGCATCTGGTGCGGGGGCTGATCGTATGAGTACTGGTATGAAGATGAGCTTTGGAAAAGCAGTAGGTCTTGCTGCTCGAGTTCATAAGGGGCAACCTATTTTAGAAGTACATTGTTATAAAAAAGATGTTCCTTTAGCAAAAACAGCTCTTGCTCGTGCTCGTCATAAGTTTCCTGCCGGCGGTTATGTGGATGTAGAAGACATGCCTGTACAGACTGTTTAATATTGTGCACTACTTCTTTTTTTATTTTCATTCTTTTTCTTCTGACTACGCTAGATTATTGTTTTAGTTTAGTTTGATTACTGTAAAAATGATTTATTGTTCTAGAAGAAGAAAACAATTTTTGTCTTTCCTTATGAGTAATTATAAATGTTTTTAAGTCTTCTTCTTCATTTTCTTTTTAAAATGGGGTGGTTTATAGAGTTCTATCACGTTATTGTTGGTAATAAATACTGGCATGCGTTAGCAATTTTTATTATTGCACTTCTTTTTGCTGAACTTCTTGTATTATTTTTTAAGAAAGTTGTTGATAAAATTGTTAAGAAAACAAAAAGTAAAGCTGACAATCGTATTGTAATGCGTATCGAAACACCCATTATTGCACTAATTATTTTAGTTGGTTTTCAATTTGCTTTGCGAAAAATAATAACTAGTGTTGATATTTTTGAAAATATTGTGAACACTATTATCATACTTATTATTACTTATATCTTCACAAAAATCATAAACATTCTTTTAGAGTTCTGGCGAAAATCTCGTCTTGAAGATATTCAAGCACATGATCAATTTCATGAAGAAATGTTGCCCTTAATGAAGAGTCTAACAGCTATTTTACTTACCCTTGTTGCTATCATGGTTGTTCTACAAATGTGGGGTGTGCAGGTTGGTGCGCTTCTTGCATCAGTTGGTGTTATAGGGGTAATTTTAGGTTTTGCCTTTCAAGATACGATGAAAAACATTTTTGGTGGTATTGCATTAATTTCAGATGGTTCAATACATAAGCATGATGTTATTCGTTTAGAAACAGGTGAAGCAGGAGAAGTTGTAGAAATGACGCTTCGCTCAACAAAAATTAAAACATTCGATAATGACTATTTACTTATTCCTAACGGGATGCTCACCAACTCTCGATTTATTAATTATGCGCAACCAACACACACTATTCGAGTTGTTCTTCCAATTTCTGTTGCTTATGGAAGCGATGTTACGCAAGTAAAAGAAGTGTTGCTGAGTGTGCTTAAAGGACGAACTGATATACTTAAATATCCTAAACGAGAAGCACGATTTATGAAAATGGGTGAATATGCTCTTGAATTTGATTTCTTGTTTTATATTTCTGATTACAAAAACAAATTTACGATGATTGATCAAATTACAACAGAAAGTTATAACGCGCTACAAGCAGCAGGAATTGAAATTCCTTTCCCAACCAGAACTATTTATGAAGCAAAACATAAAGATCCTAAGCCCATTTTACACACGTCAACACAATCACTGGATGTGGCAAAAGAAAAGAAATTTATACGCAAAAGTAGGAAAAAAACTGTTCCTAAAACTACTAAGAAAAAAAATTAATTTATCTAGTATTGTGTTGTTATAGGATATATTTCTTTTAGCAATCGTTGAGTAATTTTTTTTACTTGCTGTTCTAACGCTGGATCTGTTTTATCTTGTGCTCCTTGTAAAAATATTTCATAATTAGTTTTTGCTTTTTTTATTGCAGAAGGATCATAATCAATACTCATATTATAATATGCATCGCCTAATTTTCTAAATGCATATATTCTTTCTAAAGAACAGCCTATTTCTGTTGATTTAATAATATTTTGTGCAGAACGACGCCATCGATGCCCCCAAAAAGGTAAGGTATAATGTTCATTATGATTTTCTTCAAAGGGGTGGAAAACTTTTGCAACAAAATAATTATCTTTTGCTAAACGCGTTGCAATATCAAAAATATTTGTTGCTTTTGCATGTTCTATTGCTTGGAGCATCCGTCCAACAGCATATTTATTGCCTTGTGCATGATACCCTGCATGAAGTTTTTTTTTAAGACTAGTGTTTTTATCTTTTAGGACTAAATAAAACATATTTGAAAAAATATTTGCTTTTGTATTCACAATCCATGCTTTACTTTCTAATGTTTCTGCATAGGTTGGATTTTGAACATCTATTGTGCTTAAATGTTTGTTGTGCACAGCAATTGCATGCGAGAAAAATTTGAATGCAAGATTTATCCAATAATCAGTATAGGTATAGTCAACGAGATGGCGTTTAGCATTGCTTTTATAACGAACAACTTCACTAAGAGCATCATTAATAACACCTAATTCTGCAACAACCTCTGTTTCTAATCCACCATTTTGTAAAACGGATTCCAAATCGGCTGCTTTTGAAGGTTTTATTCTTCTTGTTTGATGTTTTACTATAAATGCTTCTACATCCATATCAAAAAGAACAAAATAAAGAACTCTTTATTTACTTTACTGCTTTAGTAAATGCGTTCACAAACGCTTTGTTTTGTTTTGTAACAATATCAACTGCTTTTTTGAGTGCATCTGATGGTTTTCCTGTTGTTGTTTCAACAACAAATTTGGGGATACCAATTTGGGGATGCTCGATTGCATAAGTTGCAATGCTAACACCAGACACTTCTAAAAGAGCCTTTTTTAATGTATTACAGAACGTGTGATCGCTTCCTACAAGCTGAAAAACCATTCGTTTGGCTGTTTCTTCAAGAATTTTAATTTCCATGATGAAGAGCAGTAACTACGACTCATTTATAAAGCTTTCAGTTGGAGATGCTTAATCATAACGCCTGCTAACTAGTTGCTCTATTGGGCGTTCTTTGAATGTATTGGTCATAAAAGTTCTATCCAAGACACCTCTGTGAAGAGCCCTATTTAAAATGGAGGGTAAATGCATATTGTGAAGTATTATTCTTGCTACGCTTACAAAAGCAGTACCATCAGATGCCCTTATTTCGTTGATGAAGAAGAAATGCATCTAACACAAAAAAACTTCAATGGCGGGTAGGCAAATGATTTTGAACAAGCCCCCATGAAGGGCGTTGTTCAAAAAGGTATAAATATGTATACTGACAAGAAATTACTATGGTTCAGACAGAAATTTCCGGTCAGTATGAAGTTAGTTTACACAAGCAAGTTATTAAAGTTTTTCATGCTTCAGGCATGAAATATCATGA
>JAIPJP010000036.1 GCA_021734105.1 Candidatus Woesearchaeota archaeon | reverse complement strand
TGCTTAACTTTTTTAATTAATCTATCTTTTTTCTTCATTGGAAAAACAGCCTCAATCTGTTTTTCCCTCCCACAATGCTACTTTTGGCAGTGGGAGCATATATTTCTTTCTAAAAAGTTAGAGACTTGGGACAAACCCTGAATTGACCTTTTTCCATCAGTAGTTTGCCATTAACAATTAGTGTTGGTTCCTGTATGACGCTATCGAAATGAGGGCCTTTACGAAGACCATACGATCCATTTCCTCCACAACCAAAATGCATAGTTCCTAGGTTTTTCTCTTCGACGATGCTGTGGATGTTTTGCTCGTTAGCATGTATTGGATTAGTACCGATTGAAATTTCACAGATATATTTTAGGGAATTATGCGATGTGATGAGTTGTTTATATTGTTGAGACCCTTTGACTATATTTATTTCGTCGTTTTTTATGTTCAAAATGGGTGGTTCTTTGTCAACAAAACCAACATGTTGGATTTTGTAATCGAGTACTAGTGTTCCTTTTGTAGAGCCAATAACGGGAGAAAAGCCAACCTCTCCTGAAGGAAAATCTCCTCCTGAATATGGCTGCGAGTAGTCTCCTGATTCTAAGAATGCTTTGTAAATAGTTGTTTCTAGTGCTGTTCCTTTAGCAGTGTATATTTCAACCTTTGCGCCTTCTTTAAGATGACTGAATAAAGCAGTTCCTCTATTTTTAAGTTGTGTAATGTTTGCATTAAATGAATTACAAATTCCTTCTGGATGAATGAGATTGATAATTCGTTTGCCTAAGTCGTATTTAGCTGATTTTCTTTCTGGCGTGTGCCAAATGTTTTGATTAAATCCTAATACAAGAATATTAAATTCTGGATTCAGAAAGAGTTCACGTATGTTCTCTTCTAAGGGTGTATTGTATGAGTGTGTAAAATTTACTTTTACGCAAGGGATTTGAGCCAGTCTTAAATTTTGCTCTAAAAGATTCATTATTGGCTCGTATGTATTGTCATGTAATAGTGCAATTTTTTCAGGGGGCTTGTATCCAAGAGCACCATAAATCATTTTTTCTATTTCAGGAATCATTTAAGTTCAACTTCTAATTTTGTTACTACCTATAAGAAATAAAAATAAGCAAATTATATAAATATAACCTTATAATTTCACCAATATGTATAAGTCTCTCACACAGGACAACTGCCCGTGAATCTTGTAAAGAAGCGTTGTATTTCTATTTTGATATGCATAGACACTAGCATCCCAAAAATTTAAATATTACAACACATTTTATATTTAAAATACCTTGTAGGTGATAGCTGTGGAGATTGCACTAACCAAATTGTCTGCTAATGGACAAATAGTGATACCTTCAGAAGTAAGAAAAGAAGCAGGATTAACGCCAGCAACAAAATTTCTGGTGTTTAATGATGGAAAGGATATTGTGCTCAAACAAATAACTTCTGAGACGCTACGAGAAGAAATGGCATTGTTAAAAAAGATTCATTTGGCAGAACAGCAAATTACTGCGGGGAAGGTTACTAAAGTCACAACTGAGATGAGTGATGAAAAAATAGTGAACAAGCTAACAAATTAACCGTGTATACATAATGGAAATAATTTTCTCGGATGATTTCAAGAAGGACTTTAATAAACTCAAAAATAAATCTGTGGAATTAAAAATTATTAAACAACTCAAGAAACTCGCAACAAATCCTCATTTAGGAAAGCCGTTACGCCATAACTTAAAACATCATCGAAGTCTAAGGGTTCATCCTTACAGAATTATTTATCGTCTAGAGCAAGATAAATTAATTATTGTTTGTTTTGATCATTGAAAAACAGTGTAGGAGTAGTTTTTAGTCATAAACGTGATTTGTTCAACTCGTGTAAACTAAACTTAACACGTATAAACTTAAGTTCAAACCCGTGCAAGCACTCGCTCAATGCGCAATTTGATATCTTTAACTATTTCTTGTGTGTCGCCTTCTACAATGAATCGTAAGTAGGGTTCTGTATTGCTTTTGCGCACATTAAAAAAATACTTCTCGCCAAACACGCTCACGCCATCTATTTCAAGGATGTGTGTTGCTTCAGATAAAAATTCTTTTTTTACAGCAGCTATTGCTGCGTCTTTATGATCGTGCTGAATGTTTATTTCTCCTGTGGTTGGATATTTAATAAGCGGCGTTACTAATTCTGCTAATGGTTTTTTTTCTTTATCTATGATGTGTAGCAGGTGCATCATGGTAAGTAAGCTAGAGTCGGTATTGTGTAGTGGTTGGTATAAATAATGCGCGCTTCGTTCTCCTGCAAAGATAACGCCATCTTTTTGCATGCCTACTTTAATATAGGGTCGTCCTGATGAATAACGTGTTGTGCGAATACCTTGGGCTTCAAGTATTTCAGGTACTGCTCGAGAGGTTCGTACTTCAAATCCTACTCGTTCTCCTTCTCGCGCAAGATGTAATCCAATAAGTGTGATGATGATGTCTGGTGGCACCATAGTTCCATCGGGGAGCCAAAAGGTTACTCTGTCTGCATCACCATCTGTTGCAATGCCAAAATCGTAGGTTCCCTCTGCAAGTTGTTTAGAGAATTCTTTGTATTCTTCAGCTTTTATCGGATTACTTTCGTGGTGGGGAAAATTGCCGTCTGGCTGATCAAATAGTCGTGTTAATATAATATTTTTACCATATGCTTTTTCTAAGACGTCCAGTTCAAGTGTTCCAACGCCATTGCCTGTATCAGTGAGAATGTTATACTTGCTAGAAATTTCTTTTGCAAGTTTCACAAAATATTTTTCATAGCTTGGTTTGATATCTTTAGAAATAACTTGTCCTGGTTTATTTGCGGTTTTGTATGTTTTTGTCGCGATAATTCGTTCGATATCTGGTAGTCCTGCATCAACATAAATAGTGTCTGCGTTTGCTCCACAAATTTTAAATCCGTTGTATTCTTTGGGGTTGTGACTTGCAGTTACGATAATTCCTCCATCATGTGTGCTCGTAAAAAGCGAGAAATAAAATTGCGGTGTGGTGACCAAATCAATTGCGATGACATTGCATCCGGTGCTGCGTATGCCTGCAATAACTTCATCATATAATTCTTCGCTACTGGTTCGCGCATCTTTACCTACAATCATGCTGCGCGCGTTAAGAAATGTTGCTGTTGCCTTGCCGAGATGAAATGCGAGATTGCCGTCTAATTCTTCAGGATAAATTCCTCTAATATCGTATGCTTTAAACGGATTACTCAATCTCTTCTCACCTATTTTATGTGCTGATTTTTATTTTAAAAGTTTTGTTGTTGTTCCCACGCTTTTGTTGCTTGCTCAAGTCCATCTGCTGTGCGCACATCTTGCCAAGCACCATAAAAAACATATCCTGAGAGTTCTTCTTTTTTTGCAAGTTTTGGAAAGACATCTTGTTCAAGTCTTCCGAATCCTTGTGGTGTCATGCCGATAACTTCCGGTTCGAAAATATAAAGACCTGCACTAATAAGATTAGTGGGTACGCTTCCTGTTGGTTTTTCAATAAAGCTATACACATGATTACCATTTAATACGACAACTCCATACTCTTTAGGATTTGCTTTTGTTGTGACTGCAAGTGTTGCTAATGTTCCTTGTTTTTTGTGAAACGCAAACATTTCTTTAATATCAATAGTTTTCATCTCATCACCGTTACATGCAATAAATGGTCCTGTGATGTGTGGTGCTGCACTACGCAATGCGCCTGCCGTTCCTTGCGGATTTTCATCTTCAATATAGATAATGCGAACACCAAGTTTATCTCCATTCCCAAAATATTCTTTTATCATTTCTTTTTCGTAGCTGAGTGCTAAGATAATATCGACAATACCTTGTTTTTTGAGCATGAGCATATTATGTTCAAGAATTGGCTTGCCTTTAATTTTTGCCATGACGGTGGGAATTTCTTGTCTATCTTGTATAACATTATATTTTCCCCCTGCAAAAATAATTGCTTGCGTAATAGTTTTTTTTTGTAATGATTTTGCAAGATTAAGTTCTATTGCGTGGCTTCTGTTTTTCACGGTGACGCCATCTACTTGATCATCAAGTAGCTTAAGCATGTGTTCATCTATGGTTATGGTTATTCTTTCTTTCATGTGATTCTTCCCCTTAGTGTTGATTTGATGGTAAAAATATACATCTTAAATTTGAGTTTTTGATTGTTGTTCTCGTAATGCGACCTCTGTAAGCGTGAAACAGGTATCTATATGATGATGTGTGAGCTTCTCTTTTTAAATGTTATGAAATGGTATGAACTTAAGTTCATTCTTTCTGTTTCGCGCTTGTTTTAAACTGCCTAATGGCTGTATATTTTTTTTCTTTTTTTTATTTGTGAATGTCTCTATATCCGGACTTTTTCATTTACAAATACCTTATAGTGTTTATAAATTACCTTATAGTGATACATAAATAATTTATTATTTCTGTGTAGTGTGTGATAAATAAATAATAATTCAAAGAAGAAAAAAAGACGAGTATGCATAATTTGTTTAGGACAAAATGAATCTAGTACTTTACCTGCTTTTTTTCAAAATGGCTATGCTAACGAAGAAGAAAGAGAAAATCTCAAAAAAGAAGCCACTATTTATAGCAATTCTCTTTGGAATGAATTTTTAGTAAAGTTTGTATTGTTGTTTATACTTTGTTACGTGTTGTTAAGAAAAAATGAATCTAAGAAAAAGGAAAGAACAGTCTTTAGATGCCTTCTAGCATGCTAGTAATGCTCCATAATTGTTGTCGGGTAAACGAATCAAGATTCGCGTCTCCTGCGATATCATCAAGGTCTGCAAGCAATTTATTTACTGTTAATGATTTGTTATCATCTGTTGTTTTTTTGAGTTCGTTACTGATTTCTTTGAGTTTTGTTTTCACATTCCGTGGCACATTGCCGTCATCAGTTAATTCACCAATAAATTCAATAATTTCTGTTACTTGCTCATCCATATTTACTCCTCTCCTTGTTGTAGATTTTTCATAATGTTTTCTTGCATGTCTTGTGCTTGGTGACGTAATGATTCTTCTTGTTTAGTAAGTGCGTCAACACGAACGGCGAAGGTATTCTTTTTTTCCTTAAGTTCTGCAGCAACTACTTTTGCATCTTTTTTAATCATGATGCTACCAACAATATGATACGCTTCATCTTTATTGGTAAGTTCTTTAAGTGCGTTTTCTATTTCAACGAGCTGTTGATCGTATGCTTGTTTTTGTTGCACGGTTGCAGAAAGTTGTTGTTCAATAATTCTTAGTTGGTTGAGTTGTTCCTCACTCATTTTTTGTCAACTCCTTTGTTTTGTCATAGATTGCCAAGGTTTTTCCAATGCTATTTAACACGGCTCGAAGAGCAACGGCATCTGATGCGGTAATAATAAATTGTAACTCAGCATCCTCTTGTATTATGTTATACGATGCGCGGTTATTACTGAGTTCTTTATCTTCATTAGCAAACAGCGCAAGAAAATGTTTTTTTTCTTCGCGTTCTAGCTGCGTTATAGTAATGGTGCTTGTTAGCTTCATCGTGCCTTAACACTGGATGGTTTAGTCCGCGCTTTAAAGATAATTTTTGAGCCGCAGTAAATACAGCGAACCTTTTTTTTAATATAGGTATCTTTTACTGTTTTGTTACATGAAAAGCATTTATATTCGGTCATGGGGCATCAGCTCGTTTTATAATTCAGTAACACTGGTTTGGATTTTTGTTTGTTTTCCAACAGTATATGCTTTGTTTGCAAATTTAGCACTACATTTTTTACATTCCCAAATACCACTCGCTACTCGTTTGACTTGTTGTCGTGAGCAGTAAGGGCAAGTGTATGATGCTCGCTGTTGTTTTTCTATTGCCGCTACTTTATCCTTTACCGTTTTACCGTATCGCGGTCCAAACCGCTTAGTTGAATTTGAAGATTTTTTTACCATATCCTTTCACCTTGTACTTATATGGCAAAGCCGTGAAAACGTTTGATTTTCTTTGTTTTTGCCACGTTGTTTTTGCTTTCTTATTTTTTTTGAATAGTTTTGTTATAGTTATAAAACTTCGGGCTGTTTATCGCGTTACCGCGCACAAGACCCCTTCGGGAGTTATGACATCCTCTTATAAAGCCTGGGGCTGCCCAGATTCGAACTGGGGTCTTATGGTCCCAAACCACAAATGATAGACCAAGCTACACTACAGCCCCTGAATTGCTGCTCTGAGAAATAGTACTTCCTTTAAAAAGGTTTGCACGCTCACTAGTAAAACAAGCGAGCTATTTAGACGTACTAAGACCATATAGAAAAGCTAAATCAGAGGTCCCATTTTTTCTTTTAATGATTCGATAATATGCACTGGTGAGGGGTCTAGTTTATATCGTAAAGCCAGGTAATAGCTAGTTAAATCACCAATGAGCACTGCGGAGAATACTTTTGCAAGATAGGATTCTCCGGAGAGTTTGATTTCTGTTGTTTCAACTCCTGCTTTATTTGTGATTTCTTTAACGATATCCATGCGTTTATGTAGCCGTCTGTGATCATCATTAAATCGGTACGTTATGATGTGATATGTTCCGTTGACGTGTTCATAGCCTAAGATTTCATTATGGTTAAATTCCGAATACTCTCCAGCAAATGCGTGTCGCTTTGTGTTCTCATTTACTTGTGTTTTGAATCTGAATGCGACGGGAAAGTATTTTGCTGTTGCGTAAATAAGAGGTATGGTGTTAATAAGTTTTTCACTAAGATTTATTGCGATTGGTTTAAACTCTGTTTTTTTGATAGTTTGTAGAATGGTATCTACCTCTCCTTGTTGGCTTGGAACAATTTGTAATCGCTCAAGTAAGCGCAGGATAGGGAAAAATAAATAGGTCAATGCTGCTGTTCTTGGTTGATAACCTTTTGGTACGATGGTGCATGGTGTTCTGTTAATAGCGCATGCTTCTTGCAGTTTTCCGCCGTTTGCATAGGCAAAGCAATATTTTGATTTTCTCATTGCGAGTCGAAACGCGCTGAGTGTTTCTTCTGTATTTCCTGAGTAGCTAATCCCAATAACAAGTGATGACTCTGTAAAAGTTGGCGGCATAGTGTAGTCTCGAATAATAGTAATAGGTATGGCAATGCCTATATGCTCAAGATATTTTTTTAAGAAATCTGCACTAATTGCGCTACCACCCATGCCGATAAAAAATATATGATCAAAGGCTCCTTTTATTTCTGGTAAAACGACTTCATTGCCTAGTTCATAGGCAGTTTGAATATCTGCAAGAATTTTGTTATAATCTTCCATAAGTCCTGCTTTGTCAAAATGAAAATAATTATCAGGAAACACGAGCTCTTCTTCTTTTGCTTCTGGTGATTGCTCTTGAGCTTGTTTTTCTCGTTTTCTTGATTGATTTGATAATTGTTCATCTTCCATTGTTGGCCACCCTTTAGTTACCGTTAAAATTATGAGATATATAAATATTCTCATCAACAAGGGTTTGTCCCGAGAGTCTTGCTAAAAGCAAGAAAATATTGTGAAGTATTGCTTTGCAATATACTTCGCTTCTTGCTGAAGCGATGTGTCGAGAG
>JAIPJP010000035.1 GCA_021734105.1 Candidatus Woesearchaeota archaeon | reverse complement strand
ACGTCGAATTAAACAAGGTATTACCCGTATCTACTAATGTACAAGTACCAAAGTTAATAGCCGTATCATCAACAACAATAGCAACATAAGAACCAATATCTAAATCTACTGTGCCTGAGCCAGTAGTAGCAAAACCAGTCGGAGAAACACTTTCTAATTGATTAAGACTCATCAATGTGCCACCAACACTTACCACAATTGCTGCAACCAAGAGCAGCCCCAAAGTTTTATTTGAAATATCCATTATGTATCACCAACCACTTATTCTAGAGGAACTTCTTCTGAGGGAGGAATAAATAAATTAACCTCTCCACTAGGCGCAGACTTTGGAATATATAAAGATACTTTCCCAACACTTGTCGTACTACCTTCTTGACTGTCCGCTGCCGCTGCAGCATTATACTTACCCACGCTATCCATCACCGTTAAGGTTCCTAATGTTGAAACAATAATGGTCAATGCCACAAGGATAAGAATTGTTCTATTTGATATATCTTCAACCATAATTTACACACCATACGTTTACTACAACATAAGTATAACTAAATTGGGTAATAACAGCTATATAAATCTTTTGCTACCTAACCAGCACCTAACACCCTCAAAACAGTCTTATAACTCCATGTAAACACGCTACGCGTTAAATTTATAAATGGCAAACAAGTCTTCTCAGCACTCAAGCATACACAAAAAACCTAAAAAGCTACAACTAAAACAACATCATGCCTCCGTAGCTTAGTGGTAGAGTGATCGGCTGTTAACCGATTGGTCGCCAGTTCAAATCTGGCCGGGGGCGCCATAATCATCTGTGTTCTGGTTAACAGAACACGACTATTTGTTTGAGCCCGTAGCTTAGCCTGGTAGAGTGCACGACTGATACTATTAGCGAAAAACCAATGAACAAGTGGAACGTTAATACCAGATATCGTGTGGTCCGGGGTTCAAATCCCCGCGGGCTCACCATTTTCCTAACAGAAAATAACAATCCCTAGAGATTTGAACATGCACAAAAATCTTTGATTTTTGGCAGCCAAACTCATCAAGCTTAGCAATCCCCGCGGTAGTGTCGCTTACGCTTCGGACTTCCAAATGAACAACACTCATTTGAAAGACTCACCATTTTTTATAACCACTTCGTAAACTCTTTATTTAGAACTAGAACTGCAATTCTAGCAGATTATTTGAAAAAATACTTTTGTCTTATAAAGAAAAAATATTTAGATCAAAGGAAAAATCCTTGTCGCTCTACTATCGTTCTAGCTTCATCTCGGCATAACACTGGACATACTTAAACCAAAATGATTTAAACAACGAACAACCACTCATTATCTCATGAGAACTACTGCTATTACGTCGCATAAAGATCAAACAGTTGGCTTATGCTTAAAAACTATTCAACAACATAAACAAGCGCTAGTTTTTTGCGCAAGTAAAAGAGCAGCAGAAAGTCAAGCAGAAAAAATAGCCAAGGATATACGAGGCGAAGAACAAGCAATTAATTTTGCAGCAACAAATCTTCTCGCTGAAAAAATTCTTAAGGTGCTTAGCACACCAACAAAACAATGCAAACGATTATCATTATGTATACGACAAGGCATTGCCTTTCATCACGCAGGCCTCGCAAGCAAGCAACGAGAACTTGTCGAAGATGCATTTCGAGAAGGAATTATTAAAATTATTTGCTCAACACCAACGCTAGCAGCAGGACTAGACATGCCTGCCTTTCGCACCATTATTCGCGACACGAAACGATTTGGAAATCGAGGAATGGTCCCTATACCCGTTTTAGAATATGAACAAATGGCGGGACGAGCAGGACGACCGGGAAAAGAAGATTATGGAGAAGCAATACTTATTGCAAAAAATGAAAATGACCTTGAAGAACTTCGCGAAACATATATACGGGGACAAGTAGAAGATATCTTCTCAAAACTTGCTGTTGAGCCCGTGCTTCGCACCTACATCTTAAGTTTAGTTGCAACAAAATTTGTTACTAATGCCCAAGAGCTGTATAGTTTTTTTGAAAAAACATTTTATGCACAACAATTCAGCGATAGTAAAAGACTCCAACGAACACTACAAAAAATGATTGTGCTTCTAGAGGAATGGAGATTTTTAGAACAAACAACAATAATTAAACAACAAAATAAAACAGATACATTATTTATACCCGCAACAAGACTTTTAGAAGAAGAAAAAACAAACGAAAATCACCCACTTACTGCAACACTACTCGGACAACGAGTTAGTGAACTCTACCTTGATCCATTAACAGCTCACGTGTTATTAGTAGGATTACAAAAACTTTCTTGTAACCCAAAAGAATCAACAGATGAAGAGCAAACCTTTGCACTTATTCATCTTCTTCATTGTTCGCTTGAAATGATTCCGCTCTTACGCGCAAAAGCAATCGATATGGAGATGATACAAACACGACGCCTGGAGCAAGAGTTCCTCTTTACTGAAGAAGAATTTTACGATGTTAGCGTTGATGATTTTGATGATAGCATTAAATCAACACAATGCATGCTGGATTGGATGAGTGAGCGAACAGAAGATGAACTTTTTGAACGCTACAACGTTCGACCAGGAGAACTGAGTATCAAACTGCAAAAAGCAGATTGGCTCTTATATGCATGCGAAGAACTTGCACGTATGAGTAATTTAAAACCAGTAATAAAAATAATCAAACAGGTACGTGTGCGTGCAAAACATGGTGTGAAGGCAGAACTTCTAACACTACTTCATTTCAAAAATATTGGTCGCGTGCGCGCACGAAAACTATTTACTCACCACGTCAAAACCATAAAAGATGTCGAGCGAGCAACGCCTGAATTTCTTGAAGGCATTGTAGGTGTTAAAATTGCACAAAGCCTTAAAGAGCAAGTAGGACAAAAAAAAGAAGACAAACCCCTTGAGCGGCAGGAGCATTTATAAATTATTACTGATTTTAAGAGTTCTATGACGATGTGTGTGAAAGCTCCTTTAGACAAGGCCGAGCAAATCAAAAAAGAACTCATTGCCAACAACCAGTTGGATAATTCTTATCAACCTAAAAAAGAACATGACTTCATCTATTTTCCCGTGCGCAATTACCCAAAAGAAACTGTTGATGTTGCACTTGAAGAACGAATACACAAAAAAACAGCGATCCCATTTAAAGATGTGCTACAAAACATTTTAATGCCAGAAGAACTCGCAATAGCAAAGGCAGCACATGATATTATGGGAACGATAGCAATTGTTGAAATTCCTCACGAACTAGAACATAAAGAAAAAGATATTGCGCAAGCATTGCTACAATCAAACCCGCTTATTAAAACAGTTCTTAAAAAAGGAAGCGGACACGAAGGAACATTTCGCACGCAAGACATGAAACACCTTGCAGGCGAACAAACCAAAGAAGCAACCTATAAAGAAAACGAATGCGTTTTTACTGTGAACGTTGAAGACGTGTATTTCTCAGCAAGACTTTCAACCGAACGAAAACGTATTGCGCAACAAGTTAAAGAAGGTGAAGACATTCTTGTCATGTTTAGTGGCGCAGCACCATATCCTTGCGTTCTTGGAAAACTCACCCCTGCAAAACATATCGTAGGTGTAGAAATTAATCCGCAGGGACATACATACGGCCTTGAAAATATTAAAAAAAATAAATTAACTAATGTCGAACTTCATTGTGGCGATGTGCGAGAAGTAGTGCCGCAATTAGGAAAGACATTCGACAGAATAATTATGCCACTACCAAAAACAGCAGAAGAATTCTTAGATGTTGCTTTACCTGTCGCAAATAAAAATGCAATTATTCATCTCTACGGATTTTATCATGTCGATGAATTTAACAAAGCAAAAGACGAAATTAAAACCTATTGTGAACGACTAGGCCGAACATACGAAATCTTAGAAGTTGTTAAAAGCGGACAACAAAGCCCGCGAACATTTCGCATCTGTGTTGATTTTAAAATAACTAATTCTCGTTAAATAAAAATTATTCATAAACTTTTTTTGCAAGCATGAAAAAATTATTTTTAGAAAAAAAGGTGTATGCTCTGCCAAGCCATCTTACGTATAGGCGAACGTAGTATGTTTCGCTAAAGCTCAAGCATAGAAAAAAACAGAACAAAAGTAAAAACAACAATAAAACAAAAGTAGAAAAAAAAGAAGATGAGAAGAAAAGGGTGTATGCTCTCTAGTTACTACCGATAATCATCGACACGAATGCCTCAGCGGGTGTTCACGCGGTCATCACATACACAATGAATAGAAAAGAGTTAAGACTATAAAAAGGTTGGGTTAAGAATAAGAAAAAGAAATTATCTAACTAAACATACGCAAATACTCATCGCCTTCAGTTTCTTCATTACGAAGAACTTTTTCTTTTGCATACGCAAAATCCAATTTTGTAACAATTGTTCGCTTTTCACGAATTGCAGCATAACCCGATTCAGTACAAACAGCTTTAATTTCAGCACCACTCATACCTTCAAGCAGTTTAGCCATCTCTTTATAACGAAAACCTTTTTCTACTTTCATATTTTTAGTATGAATACGAAGAATTTGCTCAACACCTTCGATATCAGGATTACCTACTTCAATTAACCTATCAAGACGACCAGGACGAAGTACTGCAGGATCTAAAATATCTTTTCTGTTCGTGCAACCAATAATTTTTACATCAGCAAGCGGTTTAAAACCATCAATTTCTGCAAGAAACTGCATGAACGTTCGTTGTACCTCACGCTCACCACTTGTTCCTAACTCAATTCTACTTGCAGCTAAGGAATCTAATTCATCAATAAATACTATTGCAGGAGCCTTTTCTCGAGCAAGCTCAAAAATTTCTTTAACTAATTTTGCACCTTCACCAATAAATTTCTGCACCAACTCACTACCAACAACTTCAATAAACGTTGAGTTCGTACTTGAGGCAACAGCTTTAGCAAGAAGCGTTTTTCCAGTACCTGGAGGACCATGAAGTAAAATACCTTTTGGCGGTTCAATACCCACTTTTGTAAAGAGTTCTGGACTTTTTAATGGTAATTCGACAACCTCGCGAATTTCTTCAGCTTCGCGCTTTAAACCGCCAATATCAGACCATTTGACATTTGGCTTTTCCATAATAACAAATTGCTCAACATTAAAACGTCTCGTAGAACGAACCTTATCAACAATAGTGAGATTTTTTTGCTCAACTAAAACAGAATCCCCCGCCTTTAAGTCTTCAAGCTCGCTAGAAATATCAACAAAGAATTTATTACCGTTTGGCATGACAATGAGTGCGTTATTTTCATCAATAAGCTCCACAACATCTGCAACAAGAAGCGCAGGAGAACGATATCTATCCAATTCATTTTTCAGCTGCGAGATGGTTTCTCTAAGTAGCCTATTTTCTTGTTCGATATCTTGGGGCGTACCACTTAATGCAAATGCACCTCCATCCATATAATCTCTTGCCATATACAAGGGGTGAAACAAACAACAGTATTTAAATATATGGGCTAAATAACAGCATACTGTTTGTCCACATTTGGCATACAATCACCATACCAGGCTCTGAAGTGAATTTTTATGATGAAACAAGCACATTCGGTAACCATTAGTGTGTATTCCTACGAAGAGGAGGATGAAGAAAAAACAGCAGAAACCCTTATTGCATTCCTACCTGAACAGTTTGAAGAAGAAAACATTCAACTAGAAATTACCAAAGCAAAGGTCCTTGAAGGACGAGATATGAAATTATTTAGCGTGACACTGACCAAACAACGACATATAAATTATATTCTTAAAGAACTTAAAGCAGTATTAGGTGATGCGCAATGCGCAACCATTGCATCTCAGGAAAATCGCGTTGATAATGAAGGTAATTTATACATCCGACTGGATAAAACAAAACTTGAAGAAACAGATGAAGCAGTATTAACAGACGGCGGTACTTGCTATCATTTCAAAATCGTTCTAGCAGCATTTCCAAAAAATCGCGAGAATGCCCTTAACGTTGCAAAGGAGTTATTTAGTTAAACAATCTAATGCAAATAACGCTTTTTCTTTTATATGTTCTAAAAAAGGTTCTGATGCTAATTCTTCTTTTGAAAAACAACGTACATCATCAATTTCATTTTCTTCTATTTTTAATACGGAAAAATCTTCAATGAATCCAATATATTCTAAAATAGTTTCATCATTGTCTGCAAAAATAAAAAAGGGATTGTTTAAGGAAGAAGATAAAATGGTTGGAGGATAATAAGAAATAATCTTTGCAGATAAGTTAGTTTCCTCTTTTAGTTCTCTTCTTAAAGCTTTATCAAAGGTTTCTTGTTCCTCGACGTGTCTGCCGACAGGAATCCAAAGTTGTTTTTATCTATGTTTAATTAAGAAAATTTTATCTTCATGCAAAAGAAAGGCAGTAACCACATACTTCATAAAAATTCCTCGGCGTCTTTTTCTTCTTTAATTGCAGATGGGCTGCCCCCGCCATGCCACGTAAATCGTGGACGAATACGAATAGGATACATTTTTTCATTGCTGTCATCGAATAAGATTCCTGCGCCTTTCACGCGAGGAAGATGATCAAGTTGCTCAACAAGACCTTCACGCATATATGATTGCATAAGCATACCCAGCGCGTCAACATCAATTTTTGCTGTGATACGGTGTGCAAGAACGATGTCTGATTGCGTCATCACATCAGTATGAATTTTACCTGGTTGCTGCGTTGCAAGAATTAATGAAAGACCGGGTTGACGACCTTCACGCATAACTGTCACAAGCGCATCGGTTGACGCAACCGTTCCGTCTCGCGGTAAAAACTCGTGCGCTTCATCAATAACAAGCCAAACAAGCGGCATGTCTTGTTTTTCTTTTGCATCTATTGAAAAAAAATTCGTTGCGGTTTGTACACTATCGTGCTCTTCGTCTTTTCGAGCAACCATACGGTCAACAAATAATCGTTTTGCAATGAGCCCCACCATTAAAGCTTTTACATCCCAACCACCAGGCATAGTCGCATAACAAGATACATCAAGAATAGTTATTTGGCCACCCTTAGCAATATCAGCAAGCTTTGTTCCGTGATCGGAAAACACGCCCCAAGAATCAGCCATACGAAACATTGCAACAACTGCATCTTTTGTTGCCTTATTTACTTCAGTATCGTCTCGTAATTGCTTAATAACATCGGCAATGAGAAATGTCTCCGAGTGTTTTTTAAGATCAAGAATTGTTTTGTTAATAAGAATTCCTTCACTACTATATTTATCGGTTTTAAATGCCGTGCACCAATCATCAGGATCAATAGCGCTTGGCGTAAGGGTGAAAGGCACATCAGTTGGAATACCTTCTTTTTTGTAAGTATGATAATATTTTTCAGGAGTAAAAATTTTTACAGGAATACTCTCGGGTTTTAGACCCCATTCATCCAAGAGTTCTTTATCTTGTAAATTAGGATATTTCATCGTCCAATACACACCCATGGTATCGAGCAAAATTACTGAAAGATTTTGTTTGATTGCATCTTCAAGTAAGTGAAACCCTTCGGCAATAGCGCCCATCGTATACGATTTTCCGCCACCACGTTTGCCGCAAATAAAAACAACATGAGCGCCTGCAACATCCATATACACATTATTAGAAAGCGATTGGGTCTGACCCATTCGAATATAATGCTTCCCAATAAGAATAGCACCTTTCAAGCCCCATTTCTCAAGGTCTTTCTTACTTCTTCCTACGACAATATCTTGCATACCACGGTATAAAGGAAATTCGTTTAAAAACATTTGCACTACGAGGGTACATTCCAAAAGAACTTTTATGGCCCACTATGAAGTAATTATATCTCGTGCTAAAAAAAATAGTATACAACTGTTACCAGTCTTAAAAGAAATTTGCTTACGAAATCTTAATCGTTAAACGCAAGACTTGCCATATCTATATAGCAAATTTATTTGTAGAGATGACTTTGATGAAAATTATACGTGTTTAGCGTACTAAAAGCAAATCTGTATCTGCCCTACATGGTTTTTGAAAATGTTCATTGTTTTCTGAGTTTATACCGTTCTTATATAACTAAATAAGTCAGAGGTTTTAAAGAAAAACCGTTCTAGAGGGCTTTGTGTATTAAGTAGTCTCTGTGTATAAAGTCCGAAAAATGTGTAAAAAGTCGTTATGCTATGGTTTTTGAAAGAATACTTTTAATATCTCCATTAAGTCCTTTTAACCTATCTTCTGAATGCCATAATGCTTCG
>JAIPJP010000034.1 GCA_021734105.1 Candidatus Woesearchaeota archaeon | reverse complement strand
TATTTCCTTTAATGACCAATCCTCAGTACAAGCGATCAATTAAAAAGAAGGTAAATGAAAAAAAAGCCCAGCTCATATTAGAAGCTAATGGTATGAAACAATCAACGCTATTTGGCGATACGAACATGGTCTCGTATGATAAATTCTACAATCAATTGGTGCAACAAGTGGAGTGTGTTATGCAAGCCTATAATCACGCCAAAGCACATAAAATCCAGGCTGAGAAACTAAACAACAACAGCGGTTTTCATTTAGCTTTGGCCAAAACATATCAAGAAATTAAAACAATGCAAAAAGAATTATAAGGGAAGTTTATTTATAGTATCTAGTTTATTTTTTTTACTTGTAAATTTCTTTTTTGCTTCGTTATTTTCATAGGCAACATAATTCCAAAGCAATGATTCTATATGCGCTATATTTAGCGGTGATCGAACCAAAACATTTTTTTCCTTTTGATAATCAATTAATACGTTGTTATGTAACTTTTGAAAATAAGCAACTGTTTCTAGTTTTGCTTTAATAAACGGATTATATATGTGTACACCTTGCCGACCGAGATCTTCTTCTAAAACGTGCATTGCCAAAATAACATGATGATCAATTGCGTCTTCTCGTCCTTCTCGTCCTGCAAAAATAAGCTCATTATTAATTGAATAAAAATCTCTGCCAAATTTTAGTTTAGCATATGTTGTTTTATAACAATTATGTCCGCTGGAAAGTTCAAATGTTCGTTGAGGATTATCTTTAACCGCATCTCTTAGCACAATTCCTTCAATGGTAAAATGAGGATATATCTCTTCTGTTTCAAACGATGGCATGTTGCGCACAATAACTATTCCTTTTTCAGGTTTGTAATTGCAAAATGGTCGTGCATACATATCATTTTTAGTGAACGTTTGTTGTACTAGTTGTGCTCGAATATGATCATACAACAAAACAGTTCTAAATTCTTGTGTCGAATAATGAACGCCTTCAAAATCCCAACCATAATAATTTTTTTCTTCAGAAACGTCTTTTATTTGCTTAATAAATGCTGATTTTAAATCCAAATTCTCATTTTTGCGATAGCGAACAGGCATAAGCGCGCCTTTTTTTAGTGTTGTATGACTTGGCGAAGATCTAAATAATTTCGAACCAGAAGGTAAAAGCAGTATTTGCGATAAAGGATTAATTTTTTTAAGTAAATGCGTCACGCGATGTGCTTGCCATTCATAAGGTGTTTTAAGAAACTTTTTTGAGAAAGGAATAATTATTTTGTTTTCATCAACTAATTGTTTAGTAATGTTTTCTTTATTATGTATGTATTGTCCCCAAGATATACCTGAATTTACTAAAAGAGGTTCGAGTTGTTCTTTGACTCCCCGCCGAATAAATTGATTTTTTAATCCAGACATGCATAACCAAAATACTAAGAAGTTTAAAAACTTATGTCGAAGTAAAACCATCATTTATAAAGAATCAAATGGTCTCATAAAGAACTATATTGTCTCTATAAATGTTTGAATTTCTATCCAAGACTTTACACGAACAACATTTGATTTTGTAATAGGATCATGATTCCATGGTCTGTCAAACAAAAAAACAATATGTTTCACACAAGATGCACATTCTTCAGCATAGGGCAAATAATCTTCTATAAGTATATCAATTCCTAAATCTAAACAAAAATCTGCTTTTTTTCTGTGAGAGTCTGGTTGTAACACCCAATCTCCACTAAAATGTATGCTAGTAAACATATCGGGGAAAAAATCATTTAACCAATCAAGTGTAATTTTTGAGACTTCTTTTGGTCGAGAGGTAATCACATGAAGCTCGTGTTGGTTTACTAATTTATGTAGTACATCTTGTGCTCCTTTAACAGGTAATATTGCTTTAGCAAAGGGTGATTGGAAAAAATGTGCAATGCTGCGTTCTACTTCTGTATGAGTCATCTGTAAATGTTTGGAGAAATGAGTATGTTCAAATTCTTCAGAGGTATGTTCGGTTCCATGTTTATCATTATAGTATTGTAAATAACTCTCAGTAAATTCAGCTAAAACGCCATCAAGATCAAATCCTATTTTCATACTGTTTTTGAAACGAAATGCTCTTTAAATGTTTCTATTATAGCAGCAATATCTTTTTCTGTAGAAATAGTTTCTATGAATTTTCCTCGCGCGCTCACTCCTTTCGTGAGCCACGATAAATTTGCTTTTACAACACTAAGCGGCAATTCGCTTGCGCCGTCTAAAAACTCAAGAACAAACTTCTTTTTTTTAGCACCCATACCGCTATGTTGTCCATTGATAAGTAATTCTGGGTCTTTTCGTAAGGGATCGTACGCACCACTTGTTGTTAGCAACTTATGTTTTATCTGCTCAAAAATAAAAGGATTTGAAAGTGCTGCTCGACCTATCATTACCCCCTGACAACCTACATGTGCTAGTTGCTCATACGCTTCGTAAGAATCAACATCGCCATTTAAAATAATCTGAACAGTCGGAAAATCTTCTTGCAAACCAACAACTGGCTCAACTAAAACAGGATGCGTATAATTATAACGAAGAGGACGCAAATGTATATAAATTTTTTTAATACCAACTTCAGAAAGTAAAAAAACATATTTGCGAATACAAATATCTTCTTTACTTGTACCTAATCGTAATTTTACACTAGGAATAATGCCTTTTTTTTCACACTCAATAACTAGCATTTTTGCAACGTCTTGCATGATGACTTCATCTAAAAGCAATCCGCCGCACACCTTGTTGTTTTGCATCGTTGATTGTGGACAACCCATATTCAAATTAATCTCAACAATGCCCCTTATTCGCTCTGTAAGAAAATTTACTGCAGCACTAACCTCTGCTTTAGATCCTGCGCCGATTTGAAAAATCGTTTTAGAAATATCTGCTAAGGGAAGAATTAATTTTCGCCGATAATAAGTATGAGTTATTTTTTTAGCGAGTAAAAGTTCAGAGAAAACAAAATCTGCACCCTGTTGTAATAATAAATGCCTATACAAAGAATTACCAAGCGTATTTATTGGGGCAAAATAAAGAGGAAACATCATTAATACAACGTTCGTAGTCTTTGATTTAATGAATTAACAAATTCTTCATATTCTTTATAGTGTTTACTTCCTGAGTTAAAGAAAAACTCTTTACAAGCATCTAAATCACCACGTCTAATGTCTGGTAAAATATTATCTATAATGTAATCTATAAGTTCAATTTCGAATTGTTTTCGTTTAGCTAGTTTTTCTGAATCTATATCGCTATCATCAACGCCTTCAAAATATAAATTGTAAGAATCCCCAAAAACTAGTGAGAAAATCATTTCTGTTCTTTTAAGATGAAATTCGCTAGTAATAACTAAAATACGTTCCCAATGATGTGTATCAACAACCATCGTTCGTGCAAAATAAGCATTTTGCCAAGTATCTTCTGAACGTTCTTCAAATTTAAGATGTTCAGGCGCAACTCCTTTTTCTCGTAAATAATGTTTCATGAGTCGTGCTTCGCTAATAACTGGTTCGCCACGTCCCTTCCCACAAAGCACAAGATGATGCACTGCATCCTGATCGTAGAGTTCTTTAGCACGCTTAAGTCGTTTAATAACCCATGATGGAAGCGTTCCATCTTCTTGTATGCCTCCTCCAAGGATTATTGCACATTCATAAAGTTTTCCCATGTTCTTAGCATCATATCATACGTAGAAGTATTTAAGATTTGTTCTTTTTTGATTTTCGCCAATGTGTTCGTTTCAAAAGTATTGCTCGTCGCAATGCGCGAGCCATAGTTTTATGTGATAAATGTCTTTTAAGTATTTTAATATTATTGTTTGCCCATTGTTGTTGTTTTTTAGTATCTGCAAGAAGAGTCATTGTTTGATCCAGTAATTCTGATGTAAGCAAAAATTCTGGTATGCTAATGAGCTGAAAACCAAATTTTTCTATATCGCTAACATAAACTGGATATTCATAAATAATAGGGATGAGTCCTGAAGCCATGATTTCAAGAAAGTTATTACCAAATCCTTCAATTTCGCTAAAATACGTTGCAATACCATTAAGTTGTGCAAAAATAAGCGGATAGTCTTCAAAACGCAGGGTTGTGTTTTGGTCTTGTGCAAAAACTAAAAGTACATTATTTGTTTCATAGTTCTTAGAAAGTTCTTTATGAAGCGCTAATAATTTTTCTTGTTGATTGTCTGCATCATTGCCACTAATAAGAAAATAAATTGTTTTATATTTTTTTAGAGAGTCTGTTTGTTGCGCTTGTTTATAGAGAGCAAAAGCGAAGCGAAGCGCAAAATCTATTCGTTTTCGCCCCACCATACGTGTATGTTGTAGTATAAATAATGTTTCGTCTACAGAACTTTGTAGTGCTAAAAGTTTTTTATGTACCTTAAATGCGTTAAAGAATGTTGTAACTTTTTCTTGAAATTTTTCTTGCTTTAAATCTGTATGATTTTTAATAACCATATCAGTTGTGTTATAAATGACGTTATTGCTTCGCAGCATCTTTTCATAAAATCCGGGTTTTTTTCGGTCTAGTTTAAGAAAATAAGGTTCTGCAATACGAAGCTGAAGTGAATTAATAAAAACGATGTGTTCAATATACGGCCCTGGAATTCCTTTAAGCACATAACGTTCTATTTCTTGTGCAGGGAATAAAAATGTTGGTCGCTCAAGATGCGAATCATGCCACCATAGTATATATTTAGGTGTTTTGTTTCCTGATAATATTTCTTCTTGATAATATCTGCTTAGTGCAACGCCCAAAATAAAGTTTGCTGGAAAACACGTATTATGAGCTATAATAATATCAATATTATTTGTTGTAACAAATGTTTTAATAGTTTCTTTCGCTCTAGTTATAGCATCTTCTATGCGTGCTCGTTCTTCGTTACTAAAACCAGTCTCATAACGTGCTTTTGCAAGGTTATTTAATGGTCCATCTGCATGAAAATCATCATAAACCTGTATACAATCTTCTTTTTTACCTGCTTTACCCACTAAATAAAAAATATTTTCTCGCGGAGCACCTAATTGACCCACAATAACATCTTCAACTTGTTGCATGACAATTGAGACACCATCTGCAAGACCCATAAAGCTATGCAGCATGCCAAATCTGAGTTGAGGTATCTTGTTTTCTGTTCGTTTATATTTCTCTTTAATGACCGGTAAAACCATAATAAAACAATTCAACAGCCGCCTCCTTAAATATCTTGTTATAGATTTTAAAAAAAATTAATTCAGGAATCAGCAATTTTTGCTTTAACTTGACAACCACCCAAACACAAGACCAATTCATGCAACTGTTTTTTGCAAAAAACTAATACTGGTACAACACCAAAATCCTAAAAAAAGCAAAGCAATATGTTAAATAAATACTTTAAACAAAGCATGAAAAAAAGACTCTAAGGAGATTTAGCTACTCAAACAAGTCTGAAAAGAAACAAATTTATATAGTGCAAACAGTATGATAAAGTGGGATGTTAAAAAAAGAGTTGTTGGGTTTTTTAGAGAAAGAAGGCTTTTCTAATCAGATTATCACAGCAATCTCTAAAGTTCCTCGGGAGGATTTTGTTCCACTCAAACAAAAGTTTAATGCGTATAAGAATGAAGCCATTCATCTTGCGGATGGTTCTTCTATTTCTCAACCGTCAACAATTGCATTCATGCTCCAAGAGCTCGATGTAAAACCAACCTCTAAAATCCTTGAAATTGGCTCTGGCTCGGGTTATGCACTCGCTTTACTTGCAGAAATGGCTCCTGGCGGCGAAATTCGCGGTATTGAGCTTAATGATGATCTCGTTGAAAAATCTAAAGAACGTCTTAAAAAACACCAACATATACATATTCACAAGGTTAATGGAAGAGGTGGTTTTTTACGCTACGCGCCTTATGATAGAATTCTAGTCAGCGCTGCTTATCCTTACGTGCCCTACAACTTACTTGACCAACTTAAGATTAATGGGGTTATGGTGGTTCCTGTTGGTAATCATGTTGTTCGCTTAAGAAAACGAATTGACGGCGTCTCTGAGAAAGAATTTCCTGGCTTTGCCTTCGTGAAGATGAAATAAAGAAAAAGACGTATTCTTAACAAACTTGAATAATCAATTCAACAAATAAATAGCTAGATTAAGTATGCTTGCAAACGTGACCCACAGCGCGTAAGGGATGAGAAGATAAAACCCAACTGTTGAGACAGGATACGTTAATACCATCGTGTAGATGAGTGTTCCCAGCAAGATAACTATTTCTATAAACGCTAGTAATGGCGCTTGCATCGTGAAAAAGAAAAACGACCAGAAGAAGTTTAAAACAAGCTGGGCGATAAAAAAGATGAGTGTGAGTTTTGCATTGTGCATCCATAAGAGATACAAAACAACCCCCATGAAAATATACAAGAGCGTCCACACTGGTCCAAAGAGCCAATTAGGTGGATTAAAGGAAGGTTTATTCAGGCCATCATACCATGAGCCAGGACCGGTATCAGTGAAGAAACTAGAGAGAAACCCAACGCCCAAGCAGAGCACGACACAAATAACCAAAACAACCCATTGCACCATAACAAAGAACTACAGTAAAAGAACTTAATAAACCTTGCTAGAAAAGAAGCAGTCAACCTGGCAGACTTGAACCAAAAAAAGCATCATCTGCGAGAAAACATTATAAATCGAACAATCCTTCAAAAACAACTATACTTTCAAGATATTCTTTGTAATTCTTTGTTCGATGAATCGCGTTTTTGTATATTTCGAAACCATTGATTATTTCTTTCCCTTGACCAAAATTATACCGTATAGTATGTTTTTCACACATAGCAGGATCTCTATCGCGACCTACCAGATTGTTGAATTCTTCGTAATCTCTAATTTGAACAATATTTATTTCCGATGGACCCCTGAGAAATAGTTGTAGATTTGAGGAAACCATACTTGATTTGCATCAAATGGATATATCTTTATGATAAGTTCTTTATTTAATGTTTTAATTATTGTATTTTCAATACTGCAAACAGACTCCAATATTTCTTTTATTTCCCGTCTATGCTGAATTGCATCGGGTTTAATCATATAAATTCCGTTGGTCATTTGTCTAACTTTTTTCATAGAAAGTTTATGTGATTTGGTTCATTTCTATTTTCTTTGTACTTTTTTATTTTTGTCATTATTCCATTAATATCTTCATCTGAATAAGGCGTATCTAAAATGTCTATTAAGTGGTTTTTAACTCTGTTTCTACAGACTTGCGGACACAAGGAGATGTTTGAGTTTATCTTTTGATGTAATTCTTTTCTTCTTTCACCAAACCAGATATCATCAAAACTATCAGTAACTAAATTACCTATTATATATTTTTTATCCATTGCAAATTCAACGCAAAAAGAAAGATTTCCTTGCCAATCAACATTAGCAACCCATCCATGAGATGTGCAAGGAGAATTTAATTCAGTTGATTCAAATAGTTTGTCAGTAAAAAATGAATTGTAAAAAACCTCTGTTTGAAAGTTATTCTTAATCTTCGCACCATTTTTTTTCACATATTCATTTATTTTTTCTATCGTATTAAAATTAAGTTGATTTTTTGGATCCCGATAATTAATTTCGGGTTTTATGGCTACATAGTCTATGTTGGCTTCCAACTCAAATATTTCTTCTAGGGAGTCATATATTTGATTTAAATCTTTACTATTAAGTTCGTTTATAAGAAAACTAACTCCAAGTGTTGTAAGGTGTCCTTTTTCTTCATTAAATTTTGCAAGATTATGAATATTGTTTATGACAGTTCCATAATAATTTTTTTTGTACGATGAAATTCTTGATGCATTTTTTTTCCTGCATTTAAGCTAACTCGGACATAAGTTGGCTCGACACCAATTATTTTTTCTGAGAGATTTTCTTTTTGATAACTTCCATTTGTATATAGTGATACATCGAAACCTTCTTGTTTCGCAAGACTCATTGCGTGCACTAGTTTTCGGTGGATTGTAGGTTCACCTCCTCCTGAGAAAATTAATGATTTTGTACCTGCGTTTTTTAATTTAGAAATAAGTATGGTAATATTTTCTTCAGTCATACTTTTGCGCGCCATGCCTTGTTGCTGTTTTCGTATAAAATCGAAGGTACAACCTCGACAAGAGTAGTTACATTCATTATTTAGTATGAAGTCAACAGTAATTGGTTTAATATTTAAAAAGTCTCCTTCGAGAGTTTTTTTGAAGTTATCTTCATGCCATATTAATCTTTCATAATATCTCTCAGCAGCTTTAAATTTATTATTTAACATTAAAATTTCACTAATGAATGGATTTATTCCTTTTGTTTCTTTTTTGTTCATTTTTCTAGAAATTCTATTCGATTATTTTTTTTATAATTTTCTTCAACAAATACCATTGCCTTATTAAAATAAACACAATCGCAATTATCGCAAGTCATTTTATTTTTATTTTTTATTTCGTCAATTACATGATTGTCAGCAATAATATCTTTTATTGATTGATTATTAATATTTCCTAGTTGATATCTGTTGCTTCCCGACCACCTTCCACATATACTTACGTTTCCTGTTGCTTCAATATATAATCTCATCAA
>JAIPJP010000033.1 GCA_021734105.1 Candidatus Woesearchaeota archaeon | reverse complement strand
GAAGATACTGATCTACGTGTAGAATCAGGTATTTTCGAGCCATTTTCATTATTTTTTTATCTTTTTATTTCTTTTGTGCTTTAGTTTTTTAATTGAAATATACAAAACTACAATAAATAATGCGAAAAGAGGTATGAAATATAAAAGGACAGGTATTTTCTTTTGTGATGTATTCAGAGACTGATTTTGTTCTTGAGTTTCATTAGTTGTGTTTTCTGTTTGTTCTTCCTGGATCATTAACTCTTGTATTGTGCTGTTCTCTTCAGGTGTTGTGTCTTCTGTTATGTCTTCTTTTTCTTCTTCTCCTGTTATTGCAAAGTAGCTGAATCCTGGTGTGTATGCTGTGTATATCGTTGTTTTTGTGTCTGAACTCTTTAGTGTTGTTTCTAATTCAGTCCATGTATTGTTTACATATCTTAGTAAAGTGACTGTGTTTTTGTTGATCTTGTTCGTTTTTATCCAGGTATTGTTGATTGTGAATTCTATTTCTACTCCCTCGATTTCATTATCTTCGATGTTTTTTGGATTAATCTCTAAGAATTGATATGTTTTCTTGTTGATTTTCTTTGTTGTCTGTGGCTCGTTGATGTTTTTTACTTCTATTCCTACGCTTGATTTGTTTTCTTTTGCTGTAAGTCTTATCTTGCTTATGCTAATGTTTTCTCTTGTTATTTCGAAGTCTGTTGAGTTTCCTGCATGGATGTTGTGCATATACTTTGTTTGTGCGTTTTGATCAACAGCTGGAATGTATCCTCCACTGCTTGATGAACTACTTCCTCCTGATGATCCCTCATTATTGTCTGGTGGTGCTGTGTATGTCAATGATTGATTTGCATGATTATTGTTTAATGAAAGGTTCTTGTTTCCTGCTTCATCTATGCTTGTGATTGCAAAATAGTATGTTTTAGAGCTTGTTATAGTGAATGTTGTAATATTGTTTGTTACGTTCTTTAGAAATGTCAGTGTTTCATTGACATAATCTTTGCTTGTGTTGATAGTGTTTGCATACCATACCTGGTACGTTGTGATTGTGTCAGTCATGTTGTCTATGTCTTTTGTGATGTTTTCCCATTGAATAGTTGCTGTATTGCCTGATTGAGCGATTACTATGTTTGATGGATTTTGAGGCTTCACTGTATCATTTGCAGTGATATTATGGCTTTCTGATTTGTTTTGGTAATTGTAGTTTCCTAGTTGATCAACTGCAACTATTGAATACCAATAAGTGATGTTATGCTCTACTTCTGCATCAAAATAGTAGTTGTTTGTAGTGTTTGCAATCCATAAATTGCTTATGATCTCAGAAATGTTTGAAGTGTTTTTGAAGATCAGGTATTTGCTTGCATCATTTACTTCTGACCATGTTATGTTTATGAATCCGTTTGGAGTTGCAGTCAAGTTATTTGCTGTAAATACTGGAGGATTAGGTGCTGTTGTGTCTATGTTAAATATTCTAGTTTCAGAATTATTAGTGTTGCCAAAAGAATCCCAACAAGTTAAATTCCATGAATAGCTACCCTCATTAAATAAATTAGGATGATTAAATATTGTTTGGTTAGTGCTACTTATATTACTTTGATTGACAGTACCATTTATGGAAAGATTGCATTTTAAATCAGTGTCTGAATCAAAAACAGAGAAATTAAATGTAATATTTTGATTGGAAGTATTGTAGTCACTTATTGGATTGTTTAAAGTTATTGATGGATTAGTGCTATCCCCTATTATGACATCTAATATATCTGTTGTTATTGAGTTACCAACAGAATCGTTAGCACTTATTGTAAAGTTTATTGTTGTAAGTTCCATTTCATTAGGGACTACATAACTAAAATTAACTAATGTGTTGTTTAGATTATTGGATGAGTTTGTTATATTTACAATCCCGTTAACATTTAACCAAACTGAATCAATTTCAGTTACTGCTTCAGTAAAATTAGCCCATACATAGATAATATTTCCTACAGAACTAGTGTTTGTGCTTAAATTATGATAATTTAACTGTGGTGGAGATAAGTCTATTGTAAATTGTCTTGTTTCAGAGTTAACAAGATAAGCATCAGCATCCCAACAAGTGTATTTCCATGTGTGAGTTCCTTGATTAAATCCCGAAACAGTAATATTCTTAGGCGTATTGTTATTAAATATTTCATTACTTTGATTGATTATTCCATTAATTGTAAGATTACAATTTACAGAAGAATAAGAGTCGCTTACTATGGTTGCACCAAAATTAATCGAATTATTTGAAGTGTTGTAATCATTCGTTGGGTTGATTAATGTCAAATTTAGAGTATTAAGTATTCTATAAATAGTGAAATTTACAGCCCAATTATCTCCTCTTTCAAAAGCAACATAATCAGTTTCATCATTTGAAGGGTGATCATTAAGTGTTTGCTCGTAGTAAGATACTTTATCAGTTCCATTTTGTTTGCCATGAAACATATTTAGTCCAAAGTTGCTCAAATAATTTCCATCGCTATCTATATAATAAAATTCTAGTTCGTAAAAACCTGAAGGCTCATAATAATCAACACTAATATTCTGACACTTCCACATCTTAATATTTTGTGTGAGATCAGTATCTGCGACACTAAGATATCTACTCATATTGTCATTAATCTTAAAGTGCATAAAACCTTCATCTGAAGCACCATCATCTTTATCCTCGAAATAGGCACATAATTGAATATAGTTTATCTGAGAATCAGTATTATAACTCACAGTATTAGAAGTAGTATTTATTGAAACAATTCCATTAACAAACTCTCTACTATAAACATCTTCATTTATAGAATAGTTAGAGTCTATTGAAGAACCTAAATTAGGATATTTGAAATGATTCCAATCAATCAGGTCTTCAGATTCAACTGAATAATTCTTTTGTGAATAAGAATAAATCAAATTATCTCCAAAAATGACTTTGTTTCTCATATAACAATAATATGCTTTTTCATAATCAATCACATCCCCTAGTGAACTAACAAACAATGTAGCATTATTATTCTTGTAATGATTAGCAATAGCTACATCATTTAAGATGTCTTTGTAAACATAACTTGAACCATCCCAATAACTACAAATATCAGATCTTAACGTATAGTTAGAATAATTATAAAGATTATCAAAACTACTATTTATGTTTAATATAGTGTCTCTTGATTTTGTTATGTGAACATAATTTGTTAAATTATTCAAAAGAGTTGTATTAAACAAACTATCTGTATCATTTAGTTGACCTATCAAATCAAAAAAAATGTTAATATCAGATGATGTATCTGTCCAATTATTAATAATATCTGTCTTGTTTTCAATCCACAAAGTACGATTCCAACCATTAATACTATTATTTATGCCATAATCCCCTATAAAAACATAACCAAAAGTTGTTGTTTTTGAAGACACCGAAGAAATCCAACTTGAATCAGAGTTATTCTTTATTAATGCATAATCATAAACACTCCAATTACCTACTGCTTCTTGATTACTACCACCATACCAAATATAAAAATCAGGATAGTCATAAGATGGATCAGTTAAAATTATCCTTCCATCATCAGGATTAGCAGAACTTGAAACGAAACGAAAAGACGTAGAACTGTTAGAATAAGAAATTGTTTCATCACTTGCAATCACAAACGATAATGATAACAATAATACTAAAAAAGAAGCAGTTAATAATACTCCTGTCTTTATTTTTTGGTTTTTAGGATGTTGGTTACATTCTCTCCCTCCATAAAATTGAGCATCATTTGAATTGTTTGAATTACATTTAGGACATTTCATTAAATACAGCCTCCAATTAACATCATACCACTTAGATGTGGAATCTACATATATAAATCTTACTCCTTCTTTGTGGTATGGCTGGCAGAAGTCCATTAATCATAAAAAAGAAGATATTATCAGTATTAGCAGATAATAAAATTCATACTTATGCAGAACTTGAAAGAAAAGTAAGGAGTAATTGGCTTAGCATTAGACAACACTGCACAGAATTAGAAATCTTTAATTGTGTAATCATTCAAAAAAAGGATTCTCATTTGAAAAACAACAAACCATACTTTGAAATAAACATAACAAAAGAAGGACTAGAAATACTTGAAAAACTAAAAAAAGAAATAAAATAAAAAAAGTACGAGTTAAGAACTCGTATAAACAGAGTACCTTAACTTAACTCCGAGATCCTTGTTACACTTAGGACAAGCAACCTTATCTTCTTCCTCAAGAGTTAAGTCTTCAGCAAAAGACCTGAAATCAACAGGGCATTTATGCACATTACCACAATGAGGGCATTCCAGCTTAAAGACATCTTGACCGCCTTCATAGATCTTTGTAGCATTATGCTCGTTTTCTCCTAATATTATCTCTGATTCTAGCAGAGAGGTCATTATAGAACTATACTTAACGAGTAAGTCTGCTACCTTTTTCTCAGATTCAGTTGCATCTTTGCTTGTTGCTTTATTCACGAACCCACTTACTAGTTCGATGTCTTTTTGTAGTTCTTCTTTTGAGATTTCTACAATCTCTTTTTTTGCTTTGTTTTCGTTTTCCATTTTATTTATTTCCTCCATTTAGTGTTTTACATAGATGCTCGTATGTTACGAGATCTATTTCTCCCATTGCAAGTCTTTTCTGCAATATTGATATAGGAGTGTTATTATTGACAGCCAAAACATTGGCAGTGTTGTTAATGTTGTAATTAGTCTGTTGTACTGGTTTATTTTCATTGAGAATGCTTTCCTTATTGACTAATTTGAGTGGTCTATTGAATGCATCATCTACATACTCTGTTGTTTTCTTATCAGAAATACGTGCGTAGATTAGTGTTGTATCAAGGTCTTTATGACCTAATGATCTTTGAATATTCTCTATTGGAACTCCTTTTTCCAGAAGATATGTTGCATAAGTGTGTCTGAAAGTGTGAAATCTGTATTTATACACAGACTTAACCATTGGCTTATTTTTTCCATGATTCTTTTGTACAAAGCCTTTTTCATACTCTTTTTCAGACAAACCTACTTTTTT
Source organism: Candidatus Woesearchaeota archaeon (assembly GCA_021734105.1). Lineage (NCBI taxonomy): Archaea > Nanobdellati > Candidatus Woesearchaeota > Candidatus Woesearchaeota archaeon. Next base: position 3,728 of record JAIPJP010000033.1, on the reverse strand, counting down.
GAGTAAAAATCTAAACTGTTCATGGATTGTCTTTGTTCGTATGGGTCTGTTTGGATCTTGCATGCTTGGGATAAACCATTCGCCTCCTTTGATAATATCTAACCATCTTTTTAGTGGGTTGATTGCTACTTGAGGTATGCTAACTACTCGATCTTTCCCATATCCTTGTTTTCCTCTAAGTGGGTTCTTACTGTCTTTTATAGATAATTTTCTTCTGTCTAAATCTACGTCTGTTATTTTAAGATTGCAGACTTCTCTTATTCTTAAGCCACAGAAGAAACCTAACCACATAACAACTGCAAGTTTAGGTCTGTTACAACTTTCAAAAATAAACTGCATTTGTTCAGTTGTAAATACAGAAGGGAGTTTTCCTCTTGCTTTTTTATAAATCTTAATTCGATTAGAAGGGATTAACTCATTTTCTAATGCTCTATCAATAATTATATTGAATAAATCTTCTTCTCCTGGCTTGAGAGAACCTCTTGCAAGTAACCTTTCATAAACTGCTTTTCTCGACATCTTTTCTTCTCTTGTGATGTCTAATATTTCCTTAATGATTTCATGATCCATCTCACAAACCTCCGATTATGTTTATCATTTCGTCCATCATTAACATGCCTTGATTTGATTCTTTGGTTCTTTTCCGGTTAGCAGAAATACTCATAGCTAACTTTACAGGTATTTCTCTATTAGAAAGACGTTCTTTTAGATCAGAGGGTAAACGTGTAGCTAAGAACCATCTGTACGTTGTGGAAGGGTTTAAGTCGTTCTCAATCAAATAGTGATAGATGATCTTTTCGATCTCTGATAATTCTAATTTTGGTCTTTTCTTGATCTCTTCAGGATCATATGTTCTTCTGCCATAGTACAATTTACCTTCGTAATGCTGTCTGCATTTAGACATTGCTTTGATCAACCTGGATCGATCCATTTCTGGTAAAAGCTGGTTCAGATCCTTTTCGATCCTCTGAACTTTATCAAAAATGCTGACAAGTTGCCCTTTATCTCTTATTTTGGATACCATCTTATTTCCTTGTAAGTTCTGCTTGTTTTTATTGCTTGTAATGAGAATGTAATGACATTCTCTATTTTCAGAACTAATCAAGAAAATCTTAGAACCAGAAGCCTGTAAAAACCCCGGAAGCCACACCACAAGCAATTGCAACTATTATTTCCAGAAACATAAAAGCTCTAAAACCCTTATATTAAAAGGTTTTACGGCTTTTAATCCGAAAATTTTACGGCTTTTTTGGAATACATTGTTTGCAGGAGGAAATTATATTGCAAAAAACTAATTATTCGGAATTCATTCCGAATTTTTTCCTAAACTCCTTTTCAGGTAAAACCGCCACGTCCAAACTATCAACTTCAAAGTATATTTTTCGGAATGAATTCCAAATTTTACGCTAATCCTTTGCACAGTGCCAGTAAAAACTCCGGAAGCCACACCACAAGCTATTGCAAATAGATAAGAACATAACCTAGTAAGCAAATCATAAAAACTTATTCATAAAGTCTTCAGAAGAAAATCAAAAAAATTTACAGGAGAATAGAAGAGTGGTCTAGAAGTTATACTGATCAAAAGAATTTAGCGGTTCATCATATATCGCTGCCCAAAGAGCATATGCAAAGTCACGCGGAATATCTTTTGAAAAAATAATTTTATCTCCGTAGCTTTGAGGAACTGATTCTAAAGGATGATTAATAAGATGTCCTCGTCCCCATTTAGATAGCACTTGTTTATCAGAAACCAATTTTCCTACATGAACGGGCGTTTCATTATCCACATACCACACTAAAGATGCATCATTTATGAGCGTTTTAGTCGCTGAATTATAAAAACTTCGCATGAGCTGCGAATTTGAAGAATACTCCTTTCCAAAACACCAGCCAACACAATCCATAGAACTTTTAATTGAATAATTCTGGCAAACATAATCTCTTAATGTATCTTGAATTCGAATATCTTTACTAATAGAAGAAAAGTCCCAAAAGGGTATAGCTATAGAATCAACTATTTCTTGAATTTGTTTTCGCTCTTTTGTTTGAGGATTTGGATAGGACATAATGATTAAAACTCCGATAAGTTATATTATAAACAACATCAATTTTAGAGTTTATAAATGTTTTGTCATTGCACAGTAGTTATGATTGACTCTGTAAAACCTCTATGGTTTTTAGAAGCCAGAACTCTTTGATTTCTGAGCGAACCACGAACAAGTAAAAAGTCTGAAAACAATAAATTTTTGACTTTTAGACGTTGTGAGCAGAAACGAGACCTAAATCCTCAAAAACAATTTTTGTTATCAACAGAAAAAGTTTTTAAAGAGATATATCCTAAAATAGATTATGTCTGCACACGCAAAAAAGACAAAGCAAAGAAAAAAAATACATAAAGCACCCCTAAGTGGCATGCGAAGCATACTTCTCTTAGATATTATTAATTATACAGATAAAATTTATCATCTCAGCATAGCAGCACTTGATGAACTTCACAACCATTTTGATCGACTCATCAAAAGTCTTGTTAAAAAATATGATGGAATTATTATTAACAAAATGGGTGACGCATTTCTCATTAGTTTTGAAGACTCTATGAACGCGGTTCATTGCGCAATGGAAATGCAAGATGCATTTGATATATACAATAAAGAAGCACATGAAGACTTAACTATGCACATAAGAATCTCTATAAATAAAGGATTAGTACTTATTCGAGAGCACGACATCTTAGGAACATCAGTAAATATTGCAGCCCGCATCAATAGTTATGGAGAAGCCGGAGGAGTCATCATCAGTCAAAAAGTTTACGAAGAACTCGATCCCGAAGCATTCCCTATAACCTGTAAAGGAAAGAAAAAACTCAAAGGCGTGGAACACCCCGTGCAACTCTACGCAATAAAAACAACAACCAGCATTCGATTACATAAACAAACACAACAACATCGACTCGTCATTGAAGCAGTCATATTACTAGTATTTATTATCAGCATCCTCGCACTCTTTTTTATGTAAATAATACAATACATACAATCTTTAATCCATGCAATAAAGACCTAAAGAGTGCTTAGCAACAAATCATCATAGAATAAAGAGGTCAACTTTGCTAACGCTTTGCAAATTTTTCTACTTAACAAACTCTTTGTAGACAATAAATAAGAAACTTCTGAGCGACAAATATTTAAATTAGATTATTACAACAAACTATATGCGTAGTGAACCAGCAATTGTTTTGGATATAGAAACCACCGGTCTATCGCCATACGCAAGCAACATCACCGAAATTGCAGCAGTAAAAGTTGCAAACGGCAAACAACTTGATTCTTTTCACACACTGGTTAACCCTGGCGAGCCCATTCCGAAATTCATTACCCGACTCACAGGCATCACAGATGACATGGTCCAGAATGCGCCCCGCATTCAAGAAGTTCTACCAGAGTTAAAAAAATTCTTAGGAAATCACACCATTATTGCACATAACGCGGGATTTGATTATAAATTCATTTCTCATAATATGTACAAACATTATGGTGAAGAACTTACCAACCCAAAATTATGTACAGCAAAACTAGCAAGACGCATTCATAGCACTCTCCCTTCAAAAAGACTCGGTGCACTCTGCGAGTTTCATGGCGTTGTGCACAACAACGCGCACAGAGCAATGGGAGATACACTCGCAACTATAGAAATTTATCACAAGATGCTATATGAACTGGAAAAAGGAAACA
>JAIPJP010000032.1 GCA_021734105.1 Candidatus Woesearchaeota archaeon | reverse complement strand
AGTTTGCGAAGCAAACTACACTACATGAAAAAAAGAGAATTCGCATGGCAAATCATCACCTACAATCTTGAGAAGCTAAGTCAAAGCAGTAAATCTTTGCTTTACTGGCTCTGGAGAGCAATCACTTTGAACAAGCCCGTATTTTTATTCTGTAGTTTAGACTAGCTAGTTGACAATAACCAATCCGGAGGAGTAACGTTATCTTTTTAAATCAGTATTTCTAGAAATAACTCTATGGCAACGTATATATCAGGAATGCTTACTTTTGCAAATTTTCTTATTGCATTATTTGTTTTACTCTTTGCATTCTCATTCTTACATAAAACACGCCATGCAAAAGAACGTCGACCATGGGTGTTCTTACTTATCGCTGTAACCATCTTCTTTTTCATGCAAATAATTAATATTTTTGGGCTATTTGGTGTGATGGACTTAGATATATATAGGTCTTATTTTGATTCTATGTTTTTAGCAATTATCCTTTTTACTTTCATCTTTCAATATAATCTTATTTTAAATAGTGAGCTTATTTTAATTCGTCGAAAAAAATTTCAAGAAGCGATGGATGATTATGCGGCGCATTCAACAAAGTCAAAAAAAGCAGTCACACGCAAAAAAGTTGTTTCTTAACGTAAACATTATTTATGCCCTTTTTGTGATAGTTATTTGCTGTGTAGCGCGCACAAAAGTTCTTTGCATCACGAAAAAAATGAGGTGAAACGCCTAGTTACACAAAGCTTTATAAAGCAAACTTGATTCGCTGGAGTATAACCAATCATCTGCAAGGTCTGGTATTCGGGTCTTGGAGAAGAACACAAGTACATTTCTGCTGGTGTTTGGAGCGGTGAATGGAACAATGGACGACATTAAATTAGGATTAAAAAACGACAAATTAATTATAGGTACTAAGCAGACTATAAAAGCACTGCGAAAAGTAACTGTGCATACAATTTATTTAGCTTCAAATTGTCCCGAAATCATCGAGGATGATATTAACCACTACGCAAAACTAGTGGATGTTCCAGTAGAAAAATTAACCATTAACTGTGACGAATTAGGAACGCAATGCAAAAAGCCTTTCCTCGTGTCAGTTGTGGGTATTGCAAAATGAAAACAAGATGTTTTCAAATATCGCCTATAGGCAACAAAATGAAAATAAAAAATATTTTCATAAGTCAAACAAAGTTTAACAAAATGAAAATAAAAAATATTTTCATAAGTCAAACAAAGTTTAACAAAATGAAAATAAAAAATATTTTCATAAGTCAAACAAGTTCAACAAAATGAAAGTAAAATATGATATGGAAACCTTACAACGTATGACGTTATTTGAGAAGGTGACCAGGTCGCGCTTGAAAGATTATTTCGAGCACAACGACAAAATACTATTTGTTGTTGAGAAAGGCTTCCTTCGAAAAGCACTTGGCGAGAACAAAAAAAATGTTACTCGACTAGAAGAACTATTGAAGCGAAGAATCAAAATCATCGAATATAGTGACTCTGTGGAGCGTTTCATTGCAAACGTCATGGCGCCACTAAAAATAGTGGAGATGAAAGTGGAAGATGGTGTTGTTACTATCACCGGACCAGATCAAAAAACAAAAGGTCTTATGATTGGAGCAAAAGCAGCAAATCTTCGCATGTATGAAGGAATAGTACAAAAATACTATCCGCAGCTTAAAGAAATCAAAGTTATTTGAAGAAAAAATCACTAAAAAACTCAAGGTAATACACATGGCGAAAAAATCTAGAGGACTCGGCGCTGGTAAAAAACTTATCAAACGACGAAAAGAAAGTAAGTGGAAAGATAAATGGTTTATTAAGAAACATTTAGGCTTTGCAGCAAAGGCAGATCCATTAGAAGGCGCATCACAAGCATCGGCAATTGTCCTTCAAAAAGTACAAGTAGAAGCAAAACAGCCAAACTCAGCAATGAGAAAATGTGTACGAGTGCAACTTATTAAAAATAGCAAACAAATCACTGCGTTTTTACCAGGAGATGGTGCAACAAAACTTGTTGACGAACACGATGAAGTTGTTGTAGAACGAATTGGTGGTGTTATGGGTCGAGCAAAAGGAGACCTGCCAGGTGTTCGATGGCAAGTAATTAAAGTAAACGATCAAGCACTCGGAGCATTACTTTCAGGAAAGATTGAAAAAGCTCGTAAATAAAGGTAATTAACATGACAGACATACTCGCATTCAACCGATGGGATTGTTCAGGCGTTAAAGTAGAAGACCCTGGACTCAAAGACTACATCACAGTTACTCCAACAATTGTTCCACGAACAGGAGCAAGATATGCTGGAAACAGATTTCACAAATCAAAAGTATTTATTGTAGAACGACTCATTAACAAAGTGATGATTCCAGGTCGAATTGGAACGAAAAAACATAAAGTCTCAAGTGGTCACATTACTGGTAAAGCAGCAACCGCGTATGGTATTGTTTTAGAAGCATTTGAAATCATCGAACAAAAAACAAAAACTAATCCTATTGAAATATTCGTTAAAGCACTAGAGAACGGTGCGCCTCGAGAAGAAATAATTACTATTGAATACGGTGGAGCACGATACCCTAAACCAGTTGAATGTGCGCCCCAACGACGTATTGATAGAACACTCAAATTTATGACGCAAGGCGCATACAAAGCAAGCTTTAACAAAAAGAAAAGCATGTCTGCAGCACTTGCTCAAGAAATCATGGATGCACATGCTCTTAGTACTAACAGCTTAGCAATTTCTAAGAAGTTAGAAACAGAACGACAATCTGATTCAAGCAGATAAAACTGCTAATTTTTTTTCTTATTTTTTGATGTTTTCTAGAAAGTTTTAAAAATACTTTTTCTCATTTTTACTTTTAATGTCTGAACAGAAACTACATTTACAGTCAATTATTGGCGGTCTAATTGCTTTAGTAATATTTATTGCAATTATTTATTTTACTCTAATAACTTTCTTTCCAGGATTTCAGCTTATATTTACTATTATTTTAATTGCTCTAGGAATAGGATTACTTGTGGTTGCTTATTTTTCAATTAAAGATGTAGAATTTCGTCACAAGACTGCAAAATTCTTTAGAAATTTGCTTTTCTTTATTGATGCGCTTGGTCAGGATGTTGCAAAGGAATCAGCAAAATCAAGTGCTAAAAAGAAACGTGTACCTTTAACAGCAAAACAAAAAGCAGCAGTCTATGATTTGGCTGGAGATAAATGTCAACTTTGCGGTAAAAAAGGTAATTTGAAAATTCATCATATTGATTCAAATCCTTCGAATAATCGAGCAACTAATTTAATTTTGCTTTGCGGAAATGATCATGATGATGCTGATAGAGGAGCTATTCCTAAGTTTCGTTTAATTGAAGCAAGAAAGAAACAAAAAACTGCTGGTTATGTTTCTGTTTCTAAACCTAAGAAATAATTATTTTTCTAGTTTTTCTTGAAATTTTCTTCCTGCAGGTGTATCTGCAAGAGTTGTTTGAGTTTCTCTATAAAAGAATTTGTTTGCAATTTTTTTATCTATTAGTGCACTACAATTACAAGTTTTCATTAAATCTATTGAAATGTGATTCTCGAAATGAAAATTTTTCAACTCTTTTACCTTTACTTTTAACAAGTTTGACTAATGGTGCGAAATCACCATCTCCACTTATTAGAATTGCAGTATCGAATTTGTTTTCATATGCGTCTTTTACCATATCGATTGCAAGATGAATATCATCTCCTTTGATTGTGTATGTTGTTTCTCCATTATCTTTTGTTCTTTGTTGTCTTTTACAGAGAATGACTTTAAATTTGTCAATTTTTCTTAATCTATCAAAAAATTGTTGTTGTTGTTTGAATAATTCGGGGTTGGGATTTTGTTTGAGAGATGCGTTATAATAGTATATATTTACTAAATGTTTTCCTTTAGTTATTGATTTTGTGAATTTATCGAAATCGAATTTAAATTCAGAATCTTTTTTATGGATAGATTTTATACCTTATAGAAAATTTGCTCCATCAATATATATTGAAACTCGAGTCATTTTAAAAAAAACACCTGCCTTTGCTTTGGACAAAGACAGGGAACACTTTTGCAGTATTCTGCAGAGCAGATTTAATCCGAAGATAAGGCGCTACTTGTCACCTAATATAAAAATGGTAGATATCTATTTAAAACTATCTTTTAATAATTTGGAAATTTTCCCACCAAAACCTTTAAAACTTCTAGACTCTCCAAAAAGGACTATGGTTGGAGAAATTGGAAAGTCTGATGAGGATGTCTTTGCTGCACTTAAGGCTCGATTTAAGACTGAAATTGCAGGTATTGATGACATTAACGAGCTACGCGACGTTTTTGCTGCTGAAATTGCCAAAAGAGATAAACTCTTAGCTCATTTAGAAGAACAGAATAGAATTCTTGTGCAAAGCGCCCTTCGCAGTAAAAAAGAAGATTTAGAACGGTAATGCGAGTCATTTACTTCTTCTTTTTATTTACTTCCTAGTAAAAAACCTTGCGAATGTTTAAATAATTCGATGGCAATTACATTTCTTATGTACGTCAAACATAACCACATGTGCAAACTTTGTAGCAAGACAACGAATTGTTTTGTTTTTCCAGAGTTCTCTATGCTTTTTGCCATGTGTCGGCCTTGTTATGATGAATTAGTAGAACTCATTCTTGCATATCCTGTCGAAACTGATTTTTGCTCGTTTTGTGAACAAGAAAAACAAGTCAAAAAACTTTCTGGCTTTCCAGACTCACAATTTTTTGGGAACATTTTTATTTGCAGCTCGTGTTATCAACGAATGCAGAACTTAATTGACCGAGAAATTGAAGATCATGACTGAACAAATACGACAAGATCATATTCTTATCGCTGAATCTGGAACTCTTTATGCGATTCTTCTTAAGCAATGCGATTTTTTTCACACAAGAGAACAAATAGATGCTCTTGCTAAACATAAACGAATTGTTTTGAATAAACAGTATGCTTTAGAAGATGTAGATGTGAAAAAAGGTGATTCTTTAATTTTGTTAACGCCGCAGTCAAGTGAGCCTATTGTTGCTATTGATTATAGTATTATTTATGAAGATGAATTTATGTTTGCGGTGAATAAACCTGCAAACTTGCCTGTGCATCCAGCTGGTAAATATTATTTTAATACGCTTGTTTCTTTTCTTCGTAAAGATGGAAAACGAGTGTATCCTATTAATCGACTCGATAAAGAAACATCAGGTATCGTTCTTTTTGCAACAAATCCATTAAACACGCGAGCTTTACAACTTATGTACGAAAAAGAAACAACTCTTAAAACTTATTTTGCAGTGGTGTTTGGAGAACTTGAAACTAAAGAAGGAGTTATTAATAAACCTCTTTTGCAAACACAACTAGGGGATATTCGAGATCACATGATTGTTTCTAAGGAAGGAAAACCATGCGCGACTTTGTATAAGGTTATAGAAATAAAAAATGGTTTTTCATTGGTACAAATAACGTTGTTAACCGGTCGTCGACATCAAATACGTGCGCATTTTTCAAGCATTGGTCATCCACTAGTTGGTGATAAGCAATATAGTTTGTATCCAGATCTTTTTCTTGCTTGGCATACAAATTCAAAAGCAAATGAAGCTGAAATTAAAGAAAAATTACTAGCTTCTCGGCAGTTATTGCATTGCGCGCAACTAACTTTTGTGCATCCAAAAACAGGCGAGAAACAAATACTTTCGGCACCGTTGCCAAAAGATATGCTTGTTTTTTTACACAAGCAAACATTCACGAGTTTTTGAATGTGTGCTTATTATAAACTCTATTTTAATTGAGTCATTAAGGACTATTACTACATTTTATTTTTCAAAGATAAAAACATATTCTATTAAACACCGTTCACATAATGAATTGGTAGTGGATTTTCTAGACCCAGCTGCTCAGGTGGTGTTATTCTCTAATAAGAATTTAGAAGCAATAGTATCGGCTATAGCGCATACTCGAATTAATGTTAAAGAAGCCATTTTTATGATGGGTGAGTAATTACAACAGGAATATTACTTCATCTCATTGCAGGACCTAAAGATTATATAAGAAAAAATAGTTCTGTAATACAGTCTTGATATTGTTAAAATAAGCTTTATTTCTTATTTTACAATATTTTTCACTCTTCTTTTTATTTCTATCTTCTTTTTTAACTCTTTATAGCTTATTTTGACGCTTATTTTCTAATTGTTCATACTTCTTAATACGTAAACTATATATACTGGAGAATCAATTTTACGGTTTCCGTCTCGCAAAGGGTCAGAAACTACAAAGTTGTTACTCCTAAGTAAATACAAATTCGAAACATTTATATAGTAGTATTTTCAGAAATGCTATATAAAGAGGCGGGTGAAAGCGATATCTCTTTGCGAACATCATAATCATTTGGAAATAGCTATGATGCTTTAATACGATGACATTAGCAAAAGAACGGATTGTAGACGTCTTAAAACAACTAGTTCCTGACAAGGACGCTGAAGAGATAGTATTCTATCTACAAGGAAAACAAAACATTTCTGAGTTTATTATAGCTGAAGAACTTGATCTAGAAATACATCGAACAAGAAACCTTCTGTATCGACTTCTTGATTCAAACGTTGTTTCTTTTAAACGAAAAAAAGACAAGATAAAAGGATGGTATATTTGTTACTGGGATTTTAACGAACAAGCAATATCTCACTTAGAAGAAAAACTACGATTAGAAACTATTGCAAAACTACGAAATCGATTAGAAAATGAGCAGGGCGGATTTTTTTACATGTGTCGACATGCTCATGTTCGACAAAATTTTGAAGACGCTTTTGAAGATGATTTTAAATGTCCAGAATGCGGCGAACTTATGAATCAACAAGATAATCAGCGAACTATAGCATTCTTAACACAACGAATAGAAAAACTTGAAGCAGAACAAGATGTATTTGCGCAAGAACGAGCAGTATTTCTTAAAGCAGCATCTAAAAAAGCAGCACAAGAAATCAAAGAAGCACAAGAAGCAGGTGAACAAAAGTGGGAGAAAAAATCTGCACAACGTGCAATTAAACAATCAACAAAGACAGTCGCTGAAAAAGCAGAGTTAACAAAAGCAGCGAAAGCTGCAGCTCGAAAAACACCGGTAAAAAAGAAGACTACTGCTCAGAATAAAACTGCTGGGAAAAATTTAAGTACTAAAAAAGCTACTGCTAAGAAAACTGCTACTACTAAAAAAGTCACTCCTAAGAAAAATTCTGTGAAAAAAACTAGCCAGAAGAAAACAACAAAAAAGAAGGCTCCTTCTCAGCGTTCTACCTCTCAGAATAAAACTGATGTGAAAAATTCAAGTAATGAAAAAGCGGCGAGTAAAAATAAAACTACAAAAAAAGCAGCTACTAAGAAAACTGGTATTGTGAAAAAAATTGCTAAACGAATTGGCAATAAAAAATAAGTAGTTACAATTTTTCTTTTACATTTATTTTTAAGTTTTGTTTATTGGAAATGAACTTCAAAATTGAACTTATTTTTTCAATTTGGATTGTTTATTTCAAATTAACTTCGAAACTCATTTTTTGAGTTTTGATTTCTCTGCTTTATCAGAAATAATTGCAGAATTACCAGTAGGATCTGAAAGTGTAATCTTCATTGGTTCTTGACCCCACATAACACGCGTGAGTTTCTTAAGATGATTCTTAGCTTTTTTTGCATCCGCGGGGTCTTCAGCTCCATCTCGAAGGTGCTCGATGTGTTTTTTCATACGATTAAGCACGCCTTCAACATTAGTTACATAACCATTAGCTGCTTCGCCCGGTTCAATACTTCCAATTGTTCCTATTTTAACGGTTGCAAAACTAGATTTAATAACACGAACTTTCATGTCTTCTTCAGAATTAATTTCGAAGACGAACTTACATGGTTCTTGTTCTTGAAGCGCTTCAATATCTGCTTTGTGATATTTACATGCATTACAATCCATAGAAAAAACAGCCACTGGACCAAAGAACGGAATGTCTCGTTCAGCTTCCATAAGTGTTAATTGATTCTCACCACAAATAGGGCATTTTTCGTTTTCGATAACTTCTATTGCTGGTTCATCTGACATGAATTGTTTGAAGCTGTGTTGGTTTAAAAAGTTTTTGTAACTGAAGCAATAAAGAAGGATTTTTGCTGAGCACTGCCTTGAAGAAATCTAGCGTTACAACCATTTTGACTTGCGCAAGCGAGTCGAAATAAACGGATGTAACGATGTTCTATTTGAGCCAGAGGCGAGAACAATCCTTCGCAGTGCAGAAAAAAGAATAGAATTATAAATGTTAGAACTTCCAACTCATTATTATGGAACTTGATACTGCAAAAGGAACACGGGACATCAGTCCAGATGAAGCTTTACTTAGAGAGCAGATTCTTTCTAAGATGCAAACCATTTTCCAACGCTACGGCTTTATGCCACTAGATACGCCACTACTTGAACGCTACGATGTGCTCAGTGCAAAATTTGCAGCTGGCGTTGAAAGCGATGCAATGAATGAGGTTTATACTCTCCAAGATAATGGAAAACGAGAATTAGGATTACGTTTTGACTTAACAGTACCTTTTGCACGATACGTGGGTATGAATAGAACACTCAAGATGCCCTTTAAACGATACCAAATAGGAAAAGTATATCGAGACGCGCCAATTAAACTCGGACGCTACAGAGAATTCACACAATGCGATGTGGATATTGTCGGAACAACAAGCCTACTTGCTGAAGCAACCTGTATTAACGTCGCACTTGACGTGTACGAAG
>JAIPJP010000031.1 GCA_021734105.1 Candidatus Woesearchaeota archaeon | reverse complement strand
GAAGCAAATCATCACGACGAACAGTAAACATTTTGCTTCAGAGAAGCAAATAGTTCTGCGCAGTAAAGCGCAAAGAAAACATTTAAAATCAAAAATCCACAAAAAAAGTAGAAATAGAATGTTATGTGCTATCGAACGTAGCGAGGTGCACAAATGACGCCTACCATTCGTTGGCAAAGAAAAACATTTAAAATCTAAAGCCCCTAAAAAAGAACATAAAGAGGTCTAAAAATGATTGAAGTTCCAATTGTCATGATTAATTTTAAAACATATAATGAGTCTAGCGGTAAAGACGCTGTTGCTCTTGCTAAAGACGCCGCTAGTGTTGTTAAAACAACAAAGAAAAACGTTGTATGCGCTGTGCAAGCTCCAGACATTCAAGCAGTAGCAAAAACAGGCGTTATCACGTTTGCTCAGCACGTCGATATTGCGCTTCCTGGTCAAAATACTGGTGGCGTAAGTATTAAGGCTTTAAAAGAAAATGGTGCTGTAGGATGTCTTGTAAACCATTCAGAAAATCGTATTTCAAAAAAACAAATTATGCAAACACTCGCTCTTCTTCAGGAAGCTGATATGATAAGTGTTGTCTGCGTGAAATCACCTAGCGAAGCAAAAAAGATTGCAAAGCTCAATCCTGATCTTATTGCAATTGAACCGCCAAAGCTTATCGGCGGAGATAGTTCTGTAACCAGTGCCAATCCAAAAATGGTGACAAAGAGCGTTGATGCTGTGAAAAAAATAAGTACAAAAATCCCTGTTCTGTGCGGCGCAGGAATAAAAGGAACAAAAGATGTGAAAGCTGCATTAAAATTAGGAACGATGGGCGTTCTTGTAGCTAGCGGAGTTACCAAAGCTAAGAATAAAAAGAAAGCAATCCAAGACCTAGTCAAAGGAGTATAGAATTAAAAATGGAAAAAGGAAAAATTCATTCAAACATCATTGGAGCAATTGCACTTCTAACACTATACGGTGTTATGGTAGTTGAAAATGTTTTAATTTTACTCATCCCATTGGTGCTAGGTATAGTAACAATTGTTATGGGAGTTAAAAGATTAAAAAAATATCCTGATAAAAAAACTATTGAGAAAGTTGGAATAGGATTAGGGTGTCTAGCAATACTATTAACCGTTGTAATTGGATTTACCATAATAACATTTTAAATGAAGATTATATAGGTTAAATTACTATATTTCCTTTTTGCCAATCTTTAAGAATTATTTTAGCGGCGGTAAACGTGTCAGGCAAGCCACCTTGTTTTTTTCTATTTAGTTTATTGGCTATTGCTTCCAAAATATCTTCTTCATCATTTCCTTTTTCTGCAACAACACCATAAAAAGAGATAATTTCTTGTTTATGTGTTTTAAAAAGTTCAAATACTGCTCCTTCTGGATCTTTTGTTTTTGTTGTGCTTGCAGTGACCACGAGTCGAGCTGATTGTTTTTCATCGCTGTCTGCAAGAACTCCTGGCGTGTCAAGAATAGTTATTTTATTATCGATGCGAATGAGTTGTCGTCCTTTTGTAAAACCACTTTGTGAGGAGACGCCAGCACTTGCTTTTCCTTTCAGCGCGTTTATCACGCTTGATTTCCCTGTGTTTGGATAGCCAACAACACCGACGACGACTTCTCGTCCTTCTGCATAGCGAAGTATAGTATGACGTAGTTTTGTCATACCATAGAATTTTTGTGCTGAGACAAAAACGCAGGGATGGAGTAATTTTTTGTATGGCTCAAGTGTATCTTTTTCAACAAGGTCTGCTTTATTAATGACAGTAATGAGTATTTTACCTGCATCATGCACTTTTCGCTCTATTTCTTTGTTTCTTGTTTCTTCGATGATGCGTGCATCAACTACCATAAGGACTATGTCTGCTTCATTAAGGACGCTATCCACAAGTCTCCAGAAATTTGCCATAGAAAACAAAAAGCGTGTTTGCTTTATTAGTTTATCGTTACGTAGAGCTTTTGTCGTGTTGAGAAAGGTACATAATCAGAATCAGTTAATTCTTTATAATATACATCTAAATTGAAAATATACTGTCCTCGTTTAATGTTTTTTTTGGGAAGGGTTATTTGCACAGGGAATGATTTTCGTTCATTATTCTCCAAGGTGAACTCTCGCTTCCCTCCTAATATCCAATTGTCTGCACAAAAATCAAAATCATCTTCACAATAACAGTTTTCTGCTAAAAAAGGGTTATTACCTGAGCATTCATCACTATAATCAGCTGTTGTTGTTGCATAGGAAACATTAATCTTAAAGTGTTTTGTAGAAGGTAAATTATTATTCACTGCAACGCTAAAAATGGTTCCGTCCCCTCGTTCGCCAGTTTTAGTATTCATCAGAACAACAATCGGCGCACCATCATCAAGTAGCGCATTGAGTCGTGCTTGTGTTTGCGCATCAACTTGATCATTAAGTCCGCCTACGTTATCGTATGCTTTGTAAAACATGGTTAAGCCAGCAACCAAAATAATAATACCTAGAATAATAACAACAAGCATATTAATAGAAAGTTCTATACCTTTTTTGCTGTGAAACACCATAAACACCTACACTCATACGCCTAATAAAAAAACTAAGTAAATAATAAAATAAAAAATAATAAACTAACTAATTATATACTAAAAAAAAATAAAAAAGGTGATAAAAATAAAAAAAATCTAAAAAAAATATGCAAGGAAACACAAAAAAATTCCATTAATGTTGTATGAAATTATATTCTTTCACAAGTATCATTGCAAAAATAATAAGTATTACCGCGCCAACGCCTAATACGGTGAAGCCCATTGCAAAGTTTTCAAGTGCAGTCACTATAAGATAAATTCCTAGCGACATGATAAATACACCGAGCAAAAGAAACTTATCAAGCACAATTTTCATGATTTCAAATTCTTCTTGTTTGGTTAAATGTTTTTTTTGTTTTACCATCATGTTTCACCTATGCCACAATATTTACAAAGAGTCCGTATTCTTCAGTATCAATTGGCCGATTATCATCATAAACCCCACAGGAAACAACAACTGAACAAGCATATGATTTTTTGATTAACTCTTTGTTTGGTATTATTTTTACATTAAGTGTTCCTGCAGTTCCATCATCAATTTTTATCTTTTTTTGTACATACTCAAAAGGTTTAAAACCAGAATCAGGCGAAACATCTTCAGAACCACCATCAGAAATAGTTTTTTTCAAGCCATCACAATCAAGTCGTAATTCTGCTCCCTCTGAATCGCATTGACTAGAATCACCTGTACCCGCGTTATAAAAACTGATATGAATAAGATTTTCTTTATTCGCTCGAAGGTCAAGTTCTTCAGGAACATTTGCAATAGGGGTTGTTGCATCAGCTGTAGCAGATAAATCAACTTCATAATCTAAAAATTCATTTGCTTTGCCTTTAATACCTTTCACAATGCCTAAACCCAAACCTAAAACAGCCATTGCTAAGACTAAGATTACAATTGCGTTAATAGAAAGTTGCATGGAAGCTTTCTTTGAAAATTTCATTATAGTGCACCTCTTTTTACTCGTTAATAAGACTATATATAAGTATAATCTACCTTTTCTGCTTTATAAATGTTTTGTTAAACTTCGCGAGAATAATACTTCGCAGTATGTAAATAAATTCCCTGCAAAAACAGAGCCAAAGAAGAGGAAACTTTAAAAACAAAAGGATTTTGACTAAAACTATGATTCTTGAATCATACAAGCAAACCACTAATTATACGGGAGCTGCTTCTGCCCTGCTTTCTATTCTGCATTATTTTGACGCTACAATCGAGTTTAGTCAGGAAAACGAATTAGATATTTGGCTAAAGAGCGCCATTCTTCCTACAAGAGCATCATCGGTCTTTGGCTTGGCAATGTATGCTAAAGAAAAAGGTCTGCAACCTAAAATTATTATTGAAGACGCAAGTTATACCTATCCTGATTATCGATTCAAACGCTATACAAAAAAGCAAATTGAGCTTGCTGAGAAAATTGCTAATCGATACAAAAAGCAAGCTGAAGAAGACGGCATTCTCATCGTCGAAAAAGATTTTGATGTAAATTACATTGATAGTTTACTTGCTAAAGAAAAAATTCTTCTTATCCGTGTTAACGCTGGTCGTCTTCGCGGAACTAAGTCAACGTCAAAATATATTGTTATTTACAAGAAAAGCGCAACTGACTCTAATCAATATTTTATCATCGACCCACGTCGTCGAAGAAAAAAAATCACTCGAGAAATGCTCGAAGAGTCCCTAGAGGAACTCAAGACAAAAAAGAAAAGAGAAAAATGTATGGTAGTGTTTTAAAATAATCCGGCAACAAGAAACAATCAAACGCATTACAAAACAAGTAAAGAAAAAAAAATACATACGCTAGTTCTATTTTAAACTGTTATAATCAGCGATAACCACTCCACCTATTTCGTCTGCGCCGTGGACGCTGTAGAGTTTTCCTTTGCTATAATCAACTATTGTTTTTGCCATATCTTCACCAAGTTTGTCAAGAGAAATACCTACTACCGATATAGTAATATCCTGGCTTGATGCTATCCCAACTTGTTCAAGTACCGCTGCGTTTGGATCTCCTGATACTGTGTGTAATCCGTCAGTTAATAACACGATGTGTTTTATTCCTTTTGCGTCTTGTAATAATTCTGTTCCCTTCGCAATTGCTTGCGCTATATCTGTTTCTTGTCCGGGGCTACAAATTGCTAATGGTCGAGTAAACGTTAGAAAATCATTTGTCAAAGGTATTTGTTTTTTTGGTTGGGTATCGAAAATAATTAACCCTACTTTGTTTCTGTCGCGTATTGCTCGGTGAGCAAGCGCTACGCCTGCTCGTTTTGCAAGGCGAAGTTTTTCTCCTTTCATACTACCAGAAGTATCCAATGCATACACTATGTTTACTTGTTGGCGTGCTTCCCTATCAAAACTATACAAATCATCTTCTATAATTTCTGTTCGTCCACGCCTAATTGCTTGTTTAATAGTTCTTCGAATAGCTATGTCTTTGAATGCATCACCGCGAGCATACGCTCGAATAGTGCTTTTATCTCCCACAGCGTTTGCGGCTTTATGTACTGGTTCTCCTAAATTCGAATAGCCATGAGTGTTTTCTTTGAATTCTTCATTAATCAGAAACAATGCTGCAGCATCAAGTGCTTCTGTACTAAACTGTCCACCCGCACTTAGAATTCCTTTTTCTTGAAGGTCATCAGATTTATCTTTGAGTTTTTTTTGGAGTTCTCGTTGAAATTCTGGAATTTTAATATTCTTATCAATGAACCGTGGATCGTATCCGGTGAGTGCGCGAATAATAGTATTACCATACAATTTGTTAGCGTTCTTGTAGTCTTTCACCATTTCTTTAAACATCATGTCAGGTAAAAATGAAGAAAGGTTTTGGTTGCCTGCTTCTTCAACGAGCATGCCATCTGGAACTTGGTCAGTATTCACTTCTAACACAGTGTGCGCGAGTCGCTCATGGTCTGGGTCTGTTCCTAAATGACCAGAAAGTTCGTCACCATCATGCGTATCATCAATACAAGCTTCTCGCTCAAGGTCACTTAACACCTCATCTGACTGTGTTTGTTCCTGACTGGTTCCATCATCAGGGAACTTCATCGCCTGCTAAAGAAAAACCATTTTCTTCACAGTATTGATTAAATTCATCTCGTAAGAAATCAACTGGTTGTTTTAGGTAGGCTACCGATGGTTTGAGTTTAATTCGGTGTGCAAGAACGCTGGTTAAACTTTCCATGATATCTAGTGGCTTAACTGTTTCTCGACCATTAAGTTGTGCTATGGCTTGGCTTCGTTCATAAAGTCCAATACTTGCTCGCACGCTGGGTACTCGCTCAAGATTTTCATTTACACGCATATCTCGTAAAAATTTTATCATGCCACTAAATAAATTATCCGGAAAAGTGAGAAGTGTTTTTCCTTGTTTGCGCACAATTGTTTCTTCATCTCGTTGCGTGTCTGGATAATGCACATAGATTAAGTCAAATCGGTCAAGGAGTACATCGCTTAATGGTTCGGTGTTTGTATCTTCAGGGTTCATCGTACCAATAAAAACAAAATCAACGGCAATATCAACATCAAAGCTTCCTATGGTTACTTTTTGTTCTTCAAGTACTTGAAGAAGTGCGTTTTGTAATCGTTGCGAGCATCGATTTAGTTCGTCAAAAAAGAGAATACCATTGTTTGCTTTAAAGATTTTTCCCGGGCTAAATGCTTGCGGCGAGAGCGGTCCAAACTCCATTGCTTTAATGGGGTCTATATCGCCAATTAAGTCTTCCACGGTTAAATCTGGGCTTCCTTGTACACGCACAAAAAGTTCTTGTCCGGTGAATGTCTGTGTCGGCACCGTTTCTTGTGTTGCTTTACAGTGTGGACAAACAGGTGCTTCTGGTTTACAATGAAACCCGCAAGCGTTAAGCGTTTGCTCTCCTAAAAGAACTGCTATGTCACGTACCATGGTTGTTTTTCCCATACCAGGTCCGCCTACAAGTACTGCGTGTCGCTTCAAAAGAAGTGCTGATGCAAGTTGTTTTTTAACGTCAGTTAATCCTACAATTGAGGGGAAAGATATATTTCTTAAGTCCATTTCTCGGCTGCTGAAGAGTAATTTCTATTTAAACGTTTGCAGAAACTATTATAAATAATAAACGTATGCGCCTTTGAAAAAATAAATTATTTCCATCCATGAATAGTACTTCTTTTGTTTTTGCTTAAAAAACACCTACGCAGAAATTCCTTAACAGCCACATAGCGTAGCACCCAAACAAGCGCAAATGAGAGCTAACGAAATAGTCCAAACACGCCAAGTGAAAGTAGCGTCACAACTAGTCCTGAAATGGTTGCACCAATAACACATGCCAGTCGAAATCGTTTCTTCTCAAGTGCAATGAGAAACGCGCCAAGCGATCCTGTGTATACGCCGCTTCCCGGCAAAGGTACAGCAATAAAGAGTGCAACACCTACAAGCCCATATTTTTCTGTGAAATGACTTATTTTTCGATGTGCTTTTTTGCGTGTGCGAAGATAAAATTTTCCAATACCTAATAGTTTCCAATGAGGAATCCATTTATCAAGTAAATAAAGAATTTCAATAAGTAAGAATCCTAAAAGGATATCAGCTATAACTGCTGTAAGAAAAACGAGTACGGGAGAAAGTCCCATGCCTATTCCTAAAGGTATTGCAAGTCGTAGTTCTACAAAGGGAATTAAGGCAATGCCAAACACCATCAAATAGTTTACCAACATAAGAGTTCTAAACAAGTAATTCTATTTAAACATGATGTAAGAAAAAAGAGAATTTTTCACGGCGCGTTCAAACGAGTTTGAATGCTCCAACGCTCTCCTATGGTTGCTAAAAGCAACTCACGAACGAAGTGACTAGACAAGAATGGAAAAGAAAAAAAAGAAAAAAAATAGGCCGAAGCCTTTATTCAACAGCGTTTACTTCGATGTCGTTAAGTGACGTCACTACAACTTCTAGTTCTTCACCAGCAAAGTCGTATGAGCCATAACGAGCTACTACGTAAGCTGCACCTTGTGTTTCCATAGCTTCATAACCAGCTACAAGCATAGCTTGTTGGTCTTCATGCCATTGGATAATTGCTTTACCTTGTGAGAAGGTTTCTGCAATTTCATCAGGTGTAGGGTTGCCCATTAACTCAGCTGCTGCGGTGTTGATTACTGGACCACCAACTACAATCATAGGTTTACTGCCTACAGTTGCGTCAGTATCTAGCATACCAAGACCTAGACTAATTGGGTTAACTGTGTAACTCATACCAGCTTCGCTAACGCCAACACTTGAAGAGCGACCAGTTACTGCAATTGCAGGTTTTTGCTGTTGTGTTGGAACGCTAATTCGGAACATGTCTGAATCCATCATGCTTTCCATATCTTCCCACATAATACCATAGGTCGTTCTGTAGGCTTTGTCGTCTTCACTAATATCAGTTCCAACAAAAACAACATCGTTAGCTTCTGCTTCATCTGCAGTTGCACCAAATGATACTGCATGATGTGCAGCTAGCATAAAATATTCTCCATTTGTATCAGAGAGATTCCATGCAGCAGTGTCATTCACAGCAATAGTAATTGCTTCACTGTCTAGCTTGAATTCGATGTAATTTTCTGTGATGTTGAAATCGGCTAATAAGATTTCTTTTTCATCATCCCAAACATCAAATAACTCAGCTGTAGCTGTTTCTACAAGGTATAGTTCTGAAGATTTGGCTTGTAAGTCATCACTTGAATTATACACATAGAAGACGTCGCTGTCATCACTTGAACTCAATCTCATTGCATCAACATATGATCCATTAATTCTTGTATTGATTGGTTCAATAACTAATGTTTCATACTCTGACTGCACTGCGTCTTCCCAACCGGAGAAACTAATGCTTGCGTAGTTGTTAGGGAAATCTAAGGATTCGCCCATAGCAAGTGCTGGTCGTTCTTCGTCTGCATCTTCAAGATCTAATTTGGTTCGTGCGATACTTTGCTCAGCTCCAATATAGTCGTCCTGAGTAATGTTACCACTGTTCTGTATGTTAATAGACCATAACCATTCAGCTTCATTGTCATCATCCGGTTCACCAAAGAGTGTCATTGGTTCACCATCTTCAACTACTTTTACTAAGTCTTCACCTAGTTTTAGAGTTGCTGAATTATCACTTGCTCCTTCAATATAAAACATAGAGACTAATTCCACTTTGAAGTAATCTGCTTGTTCAAATTCAGTTGCAGTAGTTGCCGTGTCTGAAATAGCTTTAGTTTCGCCATCAACTGTTACTAAAACAGAGGATGTTCCAACTTTTTTCAAAGTTACTTCGTGACCATCTACTTCAACCATATCTCCTTGTTCCATAAAGGTTTCAGCAGAAGATTCGACACGAATAGAATCCTTTGTTGCGCTAGTTACTGCGCTAATTTTAACAGATTTACCTAATAGTTTTAACTCTAGGTTTCTATCTTCAAAAGTTACGTCTGCTGCACTTGGATCAATTGCTTCATCAAATACATATCGATATTCAATTTGACCTGCCGTGTCTACTGTCAGATATGGATCTGAATTAAATTCATCAGTTGCGCTTCCACCTGGATAATGGGTTGAAACTTGCATACCGCCTAAATGTAGTTCTTCATAGACGTCATAGTCTCCTGAATTCCATCGAACAGTAGTATCAAGTAAACTTTCCACGTCAGAATCTGTTAACGTTTTTGTAACAACTGCGTTTAAATCTTCTGTATCGATAAGATCTCCGCCTTGAACTGCAACTGCGCCGCCTGCAATAGCTACGCCTGTTTTAGCTTCAGCTTGTAAACTAGCTGCGATATCAATAGCACCGAGTACATCGGCCGTTGCTGCATTAGCTCCTACTACAATTGCACCTGTAAAAGCACCATCTTCGTCAACAAAGGGTGCAGGGTAATTGCCTAGGTCTGCTAAAGCACCTACCATAGTTGCGCCAACCATTCCTAAGGTTGCAGCAACTGCAAATACTTTTTTCATTCTTTTCACT
>JAIPJP010000030.1 GCA_021734105.1 Candidatus Woesearchaeota archaeon | reverse complement strand
AGCATCTTTCACGCATTCAAACAAAAGTTTGGAAGTAGCGTGAGCTCTCGACACATCGCTTCAGCAAGAAGCGAAGTATATTGCAAAGCAATACTTCACAATATTTTCTTGCTTTTAGCAAGACTCTCGGGACAAACCCTGCTCTTGTGTCAAAGAAAAAGAAAATAAGTTTAGAGGCCTAGTGTCCGCTCTAGCGCCGCCACATCTTTTGCATGTCTAAGTTCTTCTGGTTGTTTTGCAAAGCTACAAAGCGAGTATCTTACTCCTGCTTTTTTGCAGAGTTGTGTATTTTGCATAATTCGTCCGAGAAGTTGTGCTTGTCTACCCAACGTTTCTTTTTGTAGTTGCGCGTATCCAAAAAGTAATTCGATGTTGTGTTGTTTGTAGTCTGTTAATAGAACATGATTAGTGCCGCTTTTTCGTTGATGAATATAATCTTTTTCAAGTGCAAATTCAACGTTAATTACATGTGTTAGTCGAGGAAATGAAAGTTTTTCACTAGTGCCTAATTTTGCAATAACATCAAATTCAACACCTTTCGGAATTTGAGAGCTATTTTGAGCGATAACACCAAAAAGAAGCTTTATTTTTGTTTTTTTAACCAAATCCTCTCGTTGTGCGAGAAATAAATTGCTCTCTTTGGGTTCTGCAAGAAGCACAAGCTCTGTAAAGCCTAATTCTTCTGCTCGAGAAATAAATAGCGGTGCGTTATGTATTGTTGCGATGACAAAATCTTTCATATGAGAAGAGTAAAAGAAGTGTTGATTTATAAATAAAGCGTGTTTTGTAATAGATAAAATGGATGAACGAGTACAAAAACTGATTGCGCAAAGCGGATTATGTTCTCGACGTAAGGCTGAAGAACTCATTGAGCAGGGAAAAGTAAAAGTGAATGGTAAGACAATCACTCTTGGCGATAAAGCTAAAGCGTCCGATACTATTTTAGTAAATAATGAGCCTATTCAAAAAGAAAAGACTGTTTATTATATGCTTAATAAGCCAAAGCGTTATATTACAACAAGCGATGATATGTTTAATCGGAAAAAAGTGCTTGATTTACTTCCTAAAAAACCTCGTGTGTTCGCTGTTGGCAGACTCGATAGAGATGCGACAGGTTTACTCCTGCTCACAAACGACGGCGATTTTGCAAATAAAGTAATGCATCCGAGTAATGGTGTTGGAAAAACTTATATTGCAGTACTTGATGCACCGTTTAGAAAAGAAGATGCGCAAAAAGCAAAAAAAGGTATGTTAATTGATAGGTCTATGGTGCGCGCAACCATCATTCAGCTCGATAAATATACTGTTGCAGTGACGGTGCATGTTGGTGTGCATAAAGTAGTGAAACGTTTATGTAAATCACTTGGTTATATGGTGAAGCATTTACATCGTACGCATATTGGTAGTTTGGCTGTTGATGTAAATGATGGCGAGTGGCGACATTTAACTAAGGAAGATATGCAAAAAGTATTTACTAAACAAACAATTACAAAGAAAACATTTCTAGAAGAGTAAAAAACTATAACTCCTTTATTTTATGAGTGGTGTGAGCAGTTCTTTAAACAAGCACGCTTTGCAAATGTGTTCTTGGGATGGTTCTCCACAATTTTTGCAGTGTTGTAAATCATTTATTTTTTCTTTGCGTTCTTTTTTTTGAAGTTGTAAATATGTTTCGAGTATATTTCGTTTTGTTCCAGCGCAAGCTACTTCTCGCTCGTTAAGCAATTTTGCAATTGCTGCGCGATAAGAGGTTTGTGCATAAGGACATTCGCCAAATTGTGTTCGTATACCTCGCAAGATAGTATACGTAAGAATGTGTTTTTCACTCAAAAAATAAAACGGCTTCGCACGTCGAACAAATAGGTCCGTATCTTTTGTTATTGGACCAAGTCGAAAAAGTAAATCAGTGTTGCCTCGCGCTAGATTAATAAGAATAGTTTGCGCTTCATCATCCATATTATGCCCAGTTGCTATAACATCATATCCTTGAGCATGTTTGTTAAGGAGTTGTCGTCGAAAGGTTCCACAGACAGTGCACGCATGAACTTTTCCTGTTTGCATTGCTTGATCTAGGGTAAACCCATATGCTTCTTTAAAAGATATCTTGTTAACCTGAAAATTTTTTTCTTGGGTAAACAAATCTAAATCTTGAATAGAATGTTCTCGATAGTTGGCAATACCTTCATCGATAAATAAACCTTCTACCGGGTAACCTAGTCGCAATAAAACATCAACGAGCGCGAGTGAATCTTTCCCGCCACTTACAGCAACACAAATGTTTGTCTTTTTATCAAAGAGCGAAAACGTATCAATAACTTCTTGTGTTGTTGTTAAGAAAAATTCATCGAAATGCTCTTTACATAAAGCTGGCTTCGTACTAATGGCTGTTTTTGAGCATTGTTCGCATTTCATTTTTGTATACAATTCCCAGATCCGAGCGCTAAACACCAAACCACTCACTACTCTCTACTCATCCACCGCTCACAACAGAAAGTAGTCTAATCTCATCTTCAGTTGATAACTCTTCATCTTCAGTTACTAGCTGCCCATTTTTAATAATAAGTATCTCTTCAGGATTAATAGAAAGTTTATCAAGTAGTTCTTGTGCAGTTCCTGAAAACTCTTGTTTAATAGTTTGTTTGCTTCGTTCAATAAAAATGTCCATAATAAGAATAGAAAACCTCTATTTTTTTAAATAACGTGGTTTTTATGCTAAATATGGCCATTGAATGTAAGGCAGATAGACAAATAACGTATTGGGGAAAAGAAAATCAAGAAGTAATTGAGCAAGGAACTATTGCAATTATTGGCCTTGGTGGTTTGGGTAGCATCGCAGCTGAACTACTTTGTCGGATGAGAGTTGGAACTCTTCTGCTTTGTGATTTTGATATCGTTACAGATCATAATCTTTCTCGTCAACACTTATACACAACAGAAGATATTAATCAACCAAAAGTCCTTGCTGCAAAAACCCATTTACAAAAAATTAATCCTTCAGTCAACATTAAAACGATGCAAACAAAAGCTAATCAAGAAAATTTATCTTGGTGTGCACAAGCAAATATCGTCCTTGATTGTACTGATAATCACAATTCTAGACGAGAAATTGATGTGTTTTGCAAAAAAAATAAGGTCGCGTGGATTCATGGTGCAGCAATTAAAGAGCATGGTTCTGTTTTTGCATTTCTCCCCACAAAAAATATTTCTTATGAAGATATTTATACAAATAAAACTACTAATTTTACGTGCAAAGAGCACGGCGTACTTGCAACCATTGTTTCGATAGTGGGAAGTTATCAAGCATCATTTGCAATCCAATATCTGCTCAAGCGAGAAATTCCAGAAACGTTACTTCGTATATACAGCAATAGCGGTCAAATAGAACACATCCAAATTAGAGAAAAATAAAATAACCCCTCTTAACACCACACAAACCTTTATAAATCCTCAATCGCAGTTTCTAGCGTATAATGGTTGTAGAACGCATCATAAATGTCATAAAGGCAGAAAAAAGACCTTCGTGGCTTATCCTCATTGGTTTCTTATATACTAGTCTTGCATTAGGTCTTGCTAAGTGGACATTTGCAGAACAAGCAAGCATGGTCTTTATTTTTTTTACCATTCTAGGCGCAATTCCTTTAATGTATAACATCATTAAAGATGAAGAAAAAAAAGATGTAAGTGATTTTCATGAGGTCGCTTTACTCAAAGAACATGGAAAAGCATTAATGGCATTTATGGCTTTATTTGTTGGTATCACTCTTGCTGTTGCTTTTTGGTATACAGTCCTTCCAGGAGAAACAACAGGACAATTATTTAGCACGCAAATTGATACATTTAATCGTTTGGGTGGTCAAATCACTGGTTATACTGGCTTAGAAAATGTGAGTACATTTAGCGTTATTTTTTTTAACAACCTAAGAGTGTTAATTTTTTGCATCCTTTTTTCATTTCTTTATGGTGCAGGAGCAATTTTTATTTTGACATGGAATGCATCAATTATTGGTACTGCCATCGGTAATATCGTACGAACAAATTTAGCAAGTGTTGCAAGCGCAGTTGGATTAGACCAAATGGGAGGGTATCTATATGCCGTTTCCCTTGGTTTATTTCGTTATGTTATTCATGGAATTCCTGAAATATTAAGTTATTTTGTTGCAGGTCTTGCTGGAGGAATCATTTCTATTGCAGTTATTCGTCACGATTTTGAAGGAAGAAAATTTGAGCACATTGTTCTTGATGCTGCAGACTTGCTGCTCATTGCTATTGGGCTTATGTTTCTTGCAGGAGTTTTAGAAGTTTGGGTAACCCCTTTATTATTTAACTAAATATTTAATTAAAAAAAAATTCACTCGAGAATTTTTAGTTTTCCTGGTTTTGCTTCGTAAAGTTCTCCCATACTGATAAGTGTGAGAATAATATCATCCGCTTCTTGACCGAATTTTTTAACAACAAAATCTATATCGCAACCTTCACCTTCATCCTGATCTTTAACAAAATCAAACACCATATCTCCCGTTATTTCTGTTGGTGTTTGAAAAACTGCTTGCTCTTCAACATCTGCTGGTTGGCTGGCTTGCACTTCATCAGGTTCTTGCAAAGTAATATCTTCTGATAACTCATCACCACCAATACTAGCAAGCTCTTGTTTTCGGTAAGGTATCCATTCTGGGTGTTCTTTGAGTTGATTGCTCGTCCCTATTTCTAATGCTAAAAAAATACCCCCTTCTGTTTGTCGCGGTCTACCAATAATAAGAACTGGCTCGCCAACTTTTAAGTCGGTGGTTTTTTGACTTTGAGAAAAATCTATAACAGTTATTGTTCCTGTTCCATCATCTAACAAAAATTGATATGGTGTTGGTTTATCTACAATAAATCCAATAATATTTACTCGTGAAATAAAACGTTCAGGATTTATCGTTTTCACATAATTTGGCTTCCACCCTTCTTGTACAACATATTCTCCCGTAAATAAATCATTAATACTGCAAATCTTTGCTGTTTGTCGCTGAGGAAACTGCTGTGGTGATTGTTTATTTTCACTCATGTAGTGCCCTCATTAAACTTATTATTTGGATATAAATATATTTCATAGTTGGCATCATCCTTTTGAATAAAATCCTCTTTTTGGTTGAAAAATGTCTCCTGTTCTGTTGAGCTTTTGAAGCACTTCCTCTATTTTTGTTTCTTCTAAACCTTTTGATTCGCAATATTTAATAATTTCTTCTTCTGGTATTTGTTTGAATTCGTTTGCTAGTTTGTTAATTGCTTCACGTACTACAACAATGTGATTTCGTTGACTAGAAGTAACACCCGTTGTTATTCTATCAATATCGATTCGACCAGTATCTGGATCCATTCCTATCTGGCTAAGAGTATAATGTAAAAGCTCAATTGCTTTTTTTGCATCATCAACGGTTGCAACGCCCGAGAGCCTTGTTTTTGCACTCGCCTCAGTAAGTCGAACAAGCGCTTCAAGTTGACGTGCGGTTATAGGTACAGATTTTATTCCTCCTTCGCCTTCTGAGCCGCTGCTTCGTAGTTTAACATAATAGGTCCTTATTTCTTCAAGTGCTTCGTTAGAAAGTTTTGGTTTAATTTTCCTTTTTGCATACGCAATATAAAGTTTAATAAAATTAGTGGATAATTCAACATTGTCTGCTAAAGTAATATCTTGATGTAATTTTAAAATAAAACTTGCAATACGTTCATCCTTATCTTTATCTGGAACATCTCGAATAGGAAATAATAAATCAAATCGACTAATCAATGCGGGTGGTAAATTAATTTGTTTTCCTAAATCATCGAAGGGATTGAATCGTCCAAACTTAGGATTTGCTGCCGCGAGCACTGTTGTCTCACTACGAAGAGTTGCTTGAATGTTTGCTTTACTAATGGTTATGGTCTGTTGTTCAAGTGCTTCATGCATCGCACTTCGATCATCATCACTCATTTTATCTAGCTCATCAATACATGCTATTCCTTGATTTGCTAAAACAAGCGCTCCTGCTTCTAAAGCCCATCCTCGAAGAAATTCATCACGCACAACTGCAGCTGTTAATCCTGCGCCACTCGCTCCCTTTCCGGAAACAAACCGGGATTTAGGAGCAATAACGGTGACTCGTTTTAATAGCTGACTTTTTGCAGCTCCAGGATCTCCAATGAGAAGTATGTGTATATCTCCTCTTGTTTTAACCCCATCACTTCGTGGTTTCATAACTCCTCCTAACAATTGCAGTATAAGTGCTTCTTTAATTCGTTCATGACCATAAATAGTTGGTGCTAAACTTTTTACTATCCGTTTAAAAGGATTTTCTGATTTTGAAAATTCAATTATTTCTTTTTCTTGTTCTGGAGAAATAGATAATGAAGAAAATTCTTCTTGCACAGGCTCTATATAATTTCCTTCAAGCATCAAATCGAAATCAACCGTTTTAACACCTTGCTGAGAAGAAATAGGAATTTCATTTACAACCCCCACAACCAATATCTTGCTTCCTGGATTCGTTTTTTTTTCACTAATAGGACTTACTAGGTCGTGTCGTAATAGTAGATTAAATCGCTTTGGTTGCTCTCCACCATCAAGTTCGTCTGTTGCTTCTTCAAGTACAAGTTTTTGCACATCAACAAGTTCTTTTTCCATTAAGTGAAAACCATTTTTTCTTCCGCAGCCACATCCTGGCGGTTCCCGAAATTTTTGTTCTGTTTGTACAATATTCATAATGTTCCCACAGGACGGACATTCAAATTTTGCAGTGGTTGCTTGTGGTCTAACATCTGTTTTTTGTCGAACAACGGCAGTAAATTCTACGAGCTTTCCAATGTGGTTGCTTCTAATTTCTCGAATATTGATGTGTTGTGATGCTGGTAAATTAAAAAATCGTACAAAGAATTTAGTCATATCTCCTTGAAGGTTTAATTTCTCCAAAGCGAGCTGGGCTGTTTTAAACATGTCTAAAGGATTATCAAGAAGTTCTTGAGCTAAATCGATGTTAAACATCGCAAGTTGGTGAAAATCAACAATAATATTTTGTCTTCCTTTTT
Organism: Candidatus Woesearchaeota archaeon; assembly: GCA_021734105.1. Classification (NCBI taxonomy): domain Archaea; kingdom Nanobdellati; phylum Candidatus Woesearchaeota; species Candidatus Woesearchaeota archaeon. The sequence goes on along the minus strand of JAIPJP010000030.1, from coordinate 3,581 downwards.
GCAGAGCATACACTAAGTCATCATAGTAATGCATTTCGAAAAAATCTTGCAAAAGCTTGACTTGTTCTGTAATATCTGTTGTTTTTGTTGTGACGACTTTCATAAGAGTACACCCTCTAACTCATATGTTTTAAAAAGGTAAAAAAAGAAAATGAAAACAAGTTTTTATGTCTTGCCCCCAGTTGTCCAGAGCTTTTTTTAAAGTTTTTAAGTTAGTGTTACTTTAAGTTTTTTAAGCATGAACAAGACCTTTACTTTGAGTCTTAAAAATCTTAAGTAAGATTTTTAAGGACATCTATAAGCATATGCACTGCTTTGTAAACTTCTTCTTCTGATTTGGTTCCTGTGCAAACAATTTTCCCATTACTAAATAAGAGAAATGTTGCTTTTGCTTCGTTAAGTTTAAAGACCAAACCAGGGAACTGTTCTGGTTCATATTCTGTATTATCCAGTTTCATAGCCAGCGTATTTAGGTTTAAATCCATACCTATAGAACCTGACGCAACCATATTTTGTATGTGTATTTCTGGAGTAATGGTAATGGTAATATTAATCTTAGTTAAAGTCTCTTTAATTTTATCTAGAGATTTTCTCACTTCATCTAAACTTTTTGCTCCGGTACAAACCACATTTCCTGAGCTAAAAATTAATGCTGATGTTTTTGGTTCTTTTATCCTTATTACTAGTCCTGGAAATTGCTCTGGATTATATTCGGTATTTGATAGCGTTGCCGCCATCTTTTCCAGAGGAATGTCATGATCAAGACTGGTAGAAACAACGATGTTAACAATACGCACATCCAATCCTTTTTTAAGTTCTTCTAGAGACATAATGTTTTCCCCCAACAAATTTTTCGGCGCGCCACTTATGAGGTTGGCGCTTTGTTCTTCGCCTCTTTTTAAAGTATCTAGTTACAAACTTATTTATAAATCCTTCTTTTTTCATTTATAAACCCTTTAAAAACAAAACTTTATAAAAGGCGGAGTGGGTTGTTTCCTGTGGAACAATATTTTATACGGACAAGAACGGTTAAAACAACAAATAAAAAAATACTATTTAAATACCCCTCCCCTTTTATTTCTTATGGAAAGCGGTTTAAGCGCTGCTTAAATTTTTTAGACAATTTCTATTCGGTGTAAATGTAAAGGAATTTCTTTTTGCATACCTTGAGCATGTCCTGCACCAACAACACACAATATTTTTTTAGTAGGGTGTTTTTTTGCCAAAATAGCTATTTGGCGCGCCATATAAACATCTCGCTCAGCAACTAAAACAACATATAATGTTGGATATCGTCGCTTAACGGGTTCTAGAAGTTGTGAAATCATGTCTTCTCCGGGAACTGCAGAGAGATTTATTTTTACTCGTTGTTTCTTAAATGGTGAAAAAATAATATCTCCACAAAATCGAAATTTTTCTTTCCAAGTGAGTTTTTTAAATAATCGCTTTATGGTAATGTTAATTGGTCTATCAATAAGTGCCAACAATAAATTATTGTTACGAGCTAAGTTCGCTGCAAAAAGCATTTCACTTCCTGGTTTCATATGAACAATTTTTCCAAGTTTTCGCTGAACATAGCGTCCTATGAGAAGAAAAAGCGTTCCTCGTACACCAAATTGACGAATAGCAGACAATCCTAATTTTCCTTCTTGCTCGGGATGAAGCAACGAGTGTAATCGTTGTTTATCAAGTTCAACTGCTATAATATCTGGTTGAAAGTCTAAAAAAAATTTTTTTATCTCTTGTATAGACTGCTCTGAGATATGATTTGTTCCGACTATTTTTATGTGTTCTATCATAATAACCACAATTAGGTGTTAAAAAGAACTGGTTGCTGTTTAAAGACGTTTGGAAATTAAAGGAAATGTTTTGTAATTTTTGCAATATCAATAGAATCTTTTTTTAAATAATAGATACCAATGGGTGCGTTTCCTTGAATTTGTTGTATTTTTATCGCATAATCAAAGGCCAAAAAATTATCTGAAAATGCTTCTAAAGAATCAACTAAATCTATTGAATAATTAAACATATAATCATAATTATTTTCATAATCCAAACAAGAATTAATTTCAGTTAATGAAGTTACAGCTTTTAAAATATCAAAATGAGGTGTTGCTAAACTATTTTCAAAATAATTATTATTTATTTCATAAATGGTTGGTGGATGAGGAATAAGAAATAAAGGTAAGTCTCGTAAAACTTGACTCTTTAAAAAAGGTAATTGATTTAAAATGTTCGTTGTATTTATCTTCTCAGATTCAACACAAGGAACTGTTTTGCCTTCAAAAACAGGTTCTAAACAGAATCGTTTTTCAAAATAAGAATATGCTTTATGTAGATGCGAATAACTGCTGGTTGGTTTTAACATCTTAATTCTTAATTTTAATAATCTCAAGATTTTCCCATGCGGCATCAAAAAGTCCTTGTATTGCGCCTGCAAAAAAAGGCGTGTTTACCCAGACGCCAACATCATAACTTGGATGTATTTGATCATCATCAAACAATAAGAATGCTATTTCTTGACCATCAGCTATAGCGAATCGAGCTCTCATATCATTTATGTGTCTAACTTCTGCATAAGGATTTATTAATTGTAAGGCTTCATTATCTCGTGCCGCAACTGGTGCTGCAACACGAATATAAACTCCTCGCTCGTGTGCTTTCTTAAATGCTCTCGCAAAAAAATCAATTTTACGAGTTAAACCATCTTCCGTTGTCACAAGTACAAATTCTTTTTCTGCTTCTTTAAGCATGAGAAGTATTTGCTCATAAACTTTATTTCTGCCTCTAAAGCTCGCAGTAAGCTCTGTTGGTTCAACAAGCTCTACACCTTTATTATGCAGACTTGATAGTTCATTGAGTACATCTGATTCCTTAAGATTTTCTAAACTTTTTGATTGTTTATTTGCATCTTCTTGAACTTTTTGTTTTACTCGTTCTAATACTTCATTAGGTGGCACGGCAAGATATTTTATGGGTTTGCCTATTTTCATCACTATAAATCCTTTTTTTTCGAGTGATTCTAAGACATCATAGCTTCGAGATCGTGGTACATTAGAAATATCTGAAAGTTCTCCTGCGCTCGATACTCCTCGAGAAAGAAGTGCCACCCATATTTTTGATTCATAGCTATTTAGACCAAATAATTTTAATTTATCAATAAATTCTTTTTGCATAATCATAGTGAATATCCCTCTAAAATTAATGATTTAATGACTTAAACAAATAATATATATAAGTGAAATAAAAGAAAAGCAGTAATCTATTATAAATATTTCTAAAAAATAACCATTATCCAGTGAAAACAAACATCTCTACCTCCTTTATTTCTCATGGAACAATATATTTAATAATAAAAAAGCTATTTAATAATAAAAAAGCAAAAAAAGCATAATACACTCTAAATACAACTATAATAACAAATTAACTAAAAATTACCAATTAACTAAAAAAATTATCAACTATTCTAATAAAATTAAATATTAAAATAACTAAATAAACCTAGTAATAAATAATAAAATAATAATAAAGTAATAAGCCGCTAGTAATAACATTAATAATAATAATAATAATAATATATA
>JAIPJP010000029.1 GCA_021734105.1 Candidatus Woesearchaeota archaeon | reverse complement strand
AGCATCTTTCACGCATTCAAACAAAAGTTTGGAAGTAGCGTGAGCTCTCGACACATCGCTTCAGCAAGAAGCGAAGTATATTGCAAAGCAATACTTCACAATATTTTCTTGCTTTTAGCAAGACTCTCGGGACAAACCCCTTCTCTAGGGCTTGTTCAAAATGGAGGTGAACTGTATGCTGCGAAGTACTCTTCTTGCTGCGCTTATGAAAGGATTACCACCAGACGCTCTTATTTCATTGATGAAGACGAAATGTGTCTAACTCAAAAAACTTCTAGGTAGTATGCATATGATTTTGAACAGAGCAATCCTCTATGCTCTATTTAGAATAGTTCAGTTATACTACATTAAAGAATTGTTATACTACGTTGTTGTTTAGCTGCGCATAGGAGTTCTTTGTAACAAGAAAAACCCGTGCTTTAGCCCGTATCTCTCAAAACATTAATAAATGCTTTAACGAATCAGTTTTCTATAATGAAAAAGCGGTATGTTCTTAACATTGTTGCTCACTCTGATGATCAAGTGTTTGGGCCGGGTGGCACTATTATTAAATACGCTAAAGAGGGTATTCATATTGTTACTATTATTTTCTCTTATGGAGAGATGTCTCAGCCCTTAACGAAGAATGAATTAACAAGGGTTGTTCGCGTTAAAGAGTCTAAACTTGTTGATAAGCGATTTTTAAAAAATGGCGAGACTATTTTTTTAGGTCTTACTGAAGGTAAGTTTAAAGAAGAGTTTGAACGTAAAAAAATGAAAAAACAATTGCAAGATTTGCTTCTTAAATATAAACCTGAAAAGATATTCACTCATGCAGAAGATGATCCTCATCCTGATCACATGGCTTTAAACACTTTGCTGTTACAAACGTATGATGAGCTACATACAAGAACTGGATTTACAACAAATATGTATACATTTGGTGTGTGGCGTTTCTTAAAACTAAAAAAAAGAAGTTATCCGCAATTAGTTGTTGATATTTCTACAACATTTAAAGATAAACTCAATGCATTGGATTTGTATAAGAGTCAGCGTTTAGCGCTTCTTTCGTTGAAGTGGAGTGTGTATTTGAAAGGTTTTTTTAGCGGTTTAGCTAATAATGTATCGTTTGCTGAGGTGTTTGAGAAGGTACGATGAAAAAGCTTCATTTACTCATCGCAACGGATAGTTTTCTTCCTCGTCGTGACGGCGTAACAAGATTTTTAGAGGAAACTATTCCTCGTTTAGAGCAGACGTTTAATATTACTATTATTGGTCCTCAGTTTCGGGATGGGGAAGTTGAACTTTCTAAAAATATAACATATGTTTCCGTTCCCCTATCTAAGCAGGTGGCGGGTGATTTCCCCTTGCCTAAATTTCGATTGTGGAAAGTGATGCGTACAGTAAAAAAAGCAGATATTATTTTTTCTCATTCCATTGGTCCTATTGGCGGTCTCGCATTATTTTTTGGTCAACGGTTTAGAAAAAAAACAGTGAGTTTTATTCATTCTGTTGATTGGGAATTATGGAGTGGAACTTTTAATAATCGATTAGTAAAAAAATACGCCTACCCTTTTGGCAAATGGTTATCAAGACGATTATATGGTCGGGCATCCCATTTACTACTTCCTTCAGAACGTATTGCAGACTTACTTTCTTGGTCTAAGATAACTACTCCGAAAACAATTATACATCTTGGTGTTGATACAAATAAATTTACTCCCGAAATAGAGAATAGAACTACTAAGCGAGACGAACTAGGTTTATCAGAACTTGATTTGGTTATTGGTTATCATGGAAGAATTTCTCGCGAGAAAGATTTGCGTACGTTAGTTCGCGCATTCATTAAATTAAGAAGAAGATACAATTATTTGAAATTATTAATTATTGGTAGTGGTGTGAAACAATTAGAAAAACAATTAGGAAAACAACCCGGCGTTGTGCATGTTCCTGCAGTTAATGATGTGGAGACTTATTTGCCGCTTATGGATATCTATTGTTTGCCTTCCTTAACGGAAACAACATCACTCTCTACGCTTGAAGCGATGAGTACGAGTCTTCCGGTGATAACAACTCCTGTTGGGTTTATTAGAGATTATGTGGTGCATGAGCAAAATGGCTTATTCTTTACTCCTGGTGATTCTTATTCGCTTACACTGCAATTAGAACGATTGATTAATAATAAAGAATTAAGAAAAAAATTAGGTGAGCAAGCTCGACATACAGTGGTACATCGTTTTGATTGGGACGTCACTGCGCTTCGCTTATTATCTTTTTTTAAAGAATTTGCTAGTATAAGAATTAAAGAAATTGACAAAGCAAACGAGGATAAAAAGAAGTGCTTAGCAAAAAAAGAAGCAAAAGAAAAAAAGAATAACGAAAAAATTAACGAGAAAATAAAAAAAAGAGTGAACAAAAAAATACAGAGGCAAAGAAACAAATGAGTGTGGAAATTAAAATCCCTTTTTCTTCAAGCGTTACGTTGCCCAAATATTTTACTGAGGTTGATAATAATGAAACGTAAACTTATTCGTCTTGCTGAAAAAACATTAGTCGTGAGTGTTCCTGCAACGTGGGCCAAACAACAAGGTCTTGATAAGGGCGATGAATTAGATTGTGACATTAGTGATACAAAAATAGTTCTCACACCGCCACGAAAAACACCTGTCTTGCAAACTATTCAAATTGACATTAGTCATGTTAGTGAACGGGTTCTTCGATGGAATATTTCGTCGCTTCATAAACAAGGTTATGATGAAATTATCGTAACATCTTTTAATGATTCACAATATGAAATTATTGAAGACATGGTAAAAAACTTATTTATTGGTTTTATAGTAAAAGATAAATCAAATCTTCGTATTGTCATTGGTCAAGTTGCAGTTGTTGATGCAAGTGAGTTTGACGCAACATTAAGACGAGCTTTTCGTCAGCTTATTAGTGTGTTTGAAGAAACACAAGAAAGTTTTCTAAATGCAAATATTTCTTTGCTAAAAAAACAAATTGAAAATGAATATCAGAATAATAAATTAACTAATTTTTGTGAACGTTTGCTTAACAAATCCTTAACGCAAAAAGAGAAGGGCCATTTCTGGTATGTTATTGCATGGAATCTAGAAAAAATTGTTGATAATTTTAAATACTTGGCAGTTGCAATAGATACTATTGTTCCATCAGATGCAGTTAATAGATTATTTATTAAGTTGCAAAAGTATGCTCAAGACTATTATGAATTCTTTTATGAATTTAGTTTTGAGCGTTTAACCCAGCTTTCCGTTTTAAAAAAAGAGTTAGAACTTGAGTGTTTGACTTTGCTAGCATCTGCAAGCAAGCAAGAACGATTAGTTGGTCATTATATGCATATGGTTGTGCTTCAGCTTGCAGATTTTTCAGCGTCAACTATTGCGTTGCGTTTTAATGGTATTGAGGTGTAGGTGAATATTTTTGGAATTTAATCCTGACGGTTCTTTAAAAGTTCCTAAAAAAGTTGTTCGCGATCACATCAGCGTTTTTCATCTCATAAGTGAGCTTCCTTTTCCAATTGGAAAAAAATTACTCATTAAATTGCTTCGAGGAGAAATTGATGAAAGAATAAAAAAATTACGACTTGATAATTTAGTGCATCATGGAAGTTTAGGCGGGTATGAAGAAAATGAATTAGCGATTTTTTTAGAGGTGCTTATTAGTAAAGGTTTTTTGACAACACAAATGCAAAAAGGTAGGTATCAAGTAGTATCTATAACTCCTTTGGGTTTTGAAGAATTAGAACAACAACAATTCGAATTAAAAGTTGATACGTGTTTAGGAGCGACAACACCTGACGATACTACTTTAGTCTCTTATGAGGTTGCATCTATTACTAATGATGATAGAAAAATTTTTGCTGAACTTGATTTTTTCTTAAAAGAATTTACTGATGAACAAAAAAAAGCGATTATTTGTTTAGATAAAAAGCAAGTGTGCATTGCTGGCGCGGGAAGTGGAAAAACTAGCGTACTCACTAATAAAATTGTTTTTTTAGTAAAGTATGCAGGTATTAATTCAAAAGATATTTTGGCAATTACATTCACACGTAAAGCGCGTCAAGAAATGCTTGATCGCTTAGCATTATTGTTACCAAAAATATCTATTCGTGTTGAAACTTTTAATTCTTTTGCCGAGCAAGAACTCCAAAGACATGGAACATTATTATATGGTCAAGAAAAAGAGATGGTGGATAATAAAGAATTTTTAAACATTGTTGTTAAGAGTCTTAATCATCTCGGGTTTACTGTTGAAACGTTTGTTAAACAGTATTTTCTTCCTAATGAGCGTCGTAATAAAGAGTCTCGACAATTGTTTTTTTCTTTTTTGTATGATTTTCGAACAATTCTTGACGCATATATTACGCATGGTAAAGAGGAAAATTATTTTACCTCTCGACTAATTGCAGCAACATTATCTGAGCGCGTAACTGCGCAAAATGTTGCTCGTCTTGCTTCGCTAGTCACAGAAGAACTTGAAGCTCGTGGGTTACGCACGTTTGCTGATCAATTAGTTGATATTAATAAACTCTATGCTCGCAATGAAGAAGTTAAACCTTTTTTTTCATGGGTGCTTGTTGATGAGTATCAAGATGTTAATGAACAACAAATACTTTTTTTAGAAAAACTTAATCCCGCTCATTTGTTTGTTGTTGGTGATCCTCGTCAAAGTATTTATGCATGGCGTGGTGCTAATCCTCAAACCATGTTTGATTTTATACAGCGACAGCCAACGGTGCTTGAGCTCACGACTAATTTTCGAAGTAGCAAAAAGATTGTATCTTTTGCAAATACTCTTATTTCTCAAGCAAATGCGGGCAAGAATATCTTCTCATCGCTTCGTAGTGCAAGTAATGAAGATGGTGGCGTAACTATTGAGCGTTATCAGTCAGAAGAATTTGAAGCGCAATCTATTGTTACTAAAATTCAAGCACTAGCTATTCCTCGTGATGAAATTTTTGTATTGTCTAGAACTAATAAAGGACTCGATGCTTTAGCTACTACCTGCTTGCAAGAAAGTATTCCTTTTGTTATGCGAACTGAAGAACGAGTGCAAGAGTCTTCTGGAAATGAAATTGTACTTTCTACTGTTCATGCAATTAAGGGGTTAGAAGCAAAAGTGGTGTTTGTTATTGGTGCAAGTGGAAATAATTATCCTTGTAGGGCTAAAGATCATCATTTTGTTGAGCTTTTTGCTGGTAAAGAAAGTTATGATGTGTATGAGGAAGAACGCCGTATTTTTTATGTGGCGTGCACTCGTGCAAAACAAGTTTTGCAAATAAGTTATACGGGCGTGCCTACGCCATTTCTTTCAACAAAAGTTTTGTCTAGTATTGATATTAAATTAACCGGTTTAAATGATTCTTCAAAAGTAACATCAAAAAAGCGTTTGGCTGAGCAAAAGTCTGCGCTTCGTCGCTGGCGTTTTTTAGAGAGTAAAGAGCGTAATATTCCTCCATATCTTGTTTTCTCAGATAAGGTTTTAGAACAACTTTTGCAACTCCAACCAGTCAGTCTTGAAGATTTAGAACAAGTAAAAGGTTTTGGTAAGGCAAAAATTGATGAGTTTGGTCTTGATATTCTTCATATGTTGCAGCATTAGTTCTTGCTGTAGTAAAAACGTTTTGTTTGCAAAGCAAAGTATTTTTTTTCTTTTTTTTGGATTAAAGAAATATTTTTTACTCTTTAGAAATTCTTTTGTTAAACATTTTTTTTGCTGTTTTATTTTTTATGGTCTCGTTGTTTTCGTAGATAAAATTCTTTATTATTGTTAGTTGCTGTTTTGCTTTTCAGATCATCAATAATAGTTTGATATTCATCTCGAATAAGATGTGTAGAGTCGTATGTTGTAAGAATTCGTAGTTGTCCTTGTATGGCGAGTTGGATTTCTCTTTTTGAACTATCTTCGAGCATAAAATCAAGTTCGTCAAGACTTTGGTAGAATTGTTCATGAAAGTCTTCATCAGTTACTTGTGGTTCAATGTTGTACTGATACATTGTTCTGATGTTTTGTATTTGATTTTTATAGGGGTGATTTGTTTCTGTTGCATAATCTTCATTCATAGGTTTGGAGAGAAAAGCAGCAGCATTTATAAATGAAACGTTGTTTTGCTCTTCTTGGTGAATAGATTATGATTGAAAAATTTAATTCGACTAATCCTTTGGTTAATATTGTGCAAGCGTCTGATGCGATTATTTCAGTAAGTGGTATAAGAACACCTTCTAAAGGTGTGTTACGTGGTGATATGACTGCGTATGCGTTAGTGTATCAAGATGGTGATATGGAAATTAGTAAAGTTATCACAACTCACTTTACTGATGACGCGCCTTTAGTTAATGATGCGATTGCGCATATACCTAAAAAGCAGATGAGGAAAGGGGCGCTACCACAAGCACCCGCGCGTTCTATTGAGTCTATCTCTACTTCCTATAAGATTTTTATTCAAGGCACTGCTGTTTTTCAAGGTAATGCTTTTGAAGCAAAAATTCAGCCTCCTGATTATTTGCTAGCTACATTAACTAATGCGTATTCGCGTTTAGTAGGAAGAAAGTCTTTTGAAGAGCAAAACTGATATTGTTGTTATTTTTTGCCTAGATGGTTTTCTAGGAAATAGCGTAGGCAGTCAGCGCCATCGAATGTTGCTTTTTTTCGCAGGGTTTGTGGGCCGAATTGCAAGTGCAGCCCTTCACCTTCTTTTATGGGGGTATGGCATACGGGGCAAAGGGCTAACTTGCTCTTTTTTGCTTGGATGATTCTTTTGTTTAGGATTGCATGGATATGTCCGGCGTCAAGATCTTTTTGAATGAGTTGTAGGTCTTCTAAGGGGAGTGTTTCGAGTATTTTAGCGAGTTTATTCATGATGTTGTGGCCTCAATAGTTTTTTGTAGTTCGCCATATGGATCTGCCATTATTGCTGCTCGTTTCATGAGGTTAATATAGTAATCGTCGTGATTTTTTACACCGTGAATAATTTCTTCGCTGGTATGTACCCAACACGCAACGCGCATGCCCTTGTATTCTTGTTGTTTAATGGTGTAGTTGCTGATATGTTTTCGAAGTTCATCTAGATTTTTGGTGTTGGTCAGTGCAAGAATCTCTACGGTGTTGTTTTCTTCGATAATGAACGCAACGCCTCGTAATTTTTCAAAATATTCAACATTGTACCAGAAATATTCAGAGAAGGCTCCTTTGTTTGGCGTGGCAACTCTTGCTAGTAATTGAAGGTAAATACCTAACATTTTTGTTGGTTTATTGATTTCGTATTGTCCGCCGTATCCTTTTTTAAGGAGGGTAATGGTTGCTTTTTCAGTTGCAAGCGCGTATCGTTTTTTTGGTTTGCCCACGTTTCGTTGTTTGTTTGTTTCTAGTTTGATAATTTGTCCTCGAGCTTCTAGAAGTGCGAGTTGGTTCATAACGTAAGGAAGACTTAATTCAGTAGTTTTCGCTATGTCGCTTGCGGCGTTCTTTCCCGTTGCTATTGCTTGGAGTATGTAGAATTGTGCCGGGGTCTCTTGTTGCATGTACTGTTTTCGTCATTGCTTATTTATATTTGTTTCTTTTTTATTAACTTTTTATTGTAATTAACATATTTAACTATTTACTTATTTAAGTAATTAATATTTTAAGTATTTTGTGTACTTTTTTAAGCAAAGCTTTTTAAATGGTTCTTGCTCTAATTTTACTTAGTGACTAATAAAGCGAATAGGTATACACTTATTCATACGAATAAGAATTAGTTTGCTATTAGATGTAACCTAGAGGTGTGTAAAACTTGCATGTGTTGATGTTTGGTTGGGAATTCCCTCCCTATTTTGCCGGGGGTGTTGGAATGGTTTGCAAAGAGTTAGCAGAGCATCTTGTTGCTCAAGGAGCTTCTCTTGATTACGTCATGCCCTACGCGCCAGATGATTTAAACCCTGATTTCTTAAATCTTGTAGATGTCTCTAGAAATGTAACTGAAAAGCAAGTGCTCGAGTCTGGCATTAAGATGACGCGAGTGAAATCCCTTCTTGCTGCATATCAAACAGAGGAAGAATACGAACAAACGCTCAAAGAACTCTACACTAAAGAAAGTTTTATGCAAGGGATGAAACGTCGAGATCCAACTGCCAAATTATATGGTGAGAATTTGCTTGAAGAAATTGATATGTTTGCTCGTCGTGTTGCTGTAATGGTTCAGGAAGGTTCATTTAAAAAGCCAGATGTTATTCACGCACACGATTGGACAACGGTTCCTGCAGCAATTGTTGCAAAACGCTTACTTAATGTTCCTCTTCTTGTGCATGTACATATTACTGAGGTAAATAAAAATGCTGGGAAGGGTGTGAACCCTGAAGTGTATGCTGTCGAGCGTGAAGGTATGATGGCAGCAGATAAAGTTATTGCGATTAGTAATACCATTAAAGAAACGGTAATGACTCATTATGGAGTGCCTGAAGAAAAAATTCAAGTTATTCATAACGGGGGTGTCACTATGAATCCTGTGATGTATGATGGTAAAGAATTCAAAGGCGATAACAAAGTAGTTTCTTATCTTGGTCGAGTCACCGGTATGAAGGGGCCGTTAAATTTTGTTGATGCTGCAATAAAAGTCTTGGCGCATTGTCCAGATACCAAATTTATTATGGCTGGTGCAGGTGATCAATTACAATCTTGTATGGATAGGGTCTCTTGGGCTGGTGTTGATGATAAATTTTATTTTCACGGATTTTATAATCGTGATGATGCCGACAAGTTTTTTGATATGTCCGATGTTTTTGTACTTCCTTCAATTATGGAGCCGTTTGGGGTTACCCCTCTTGAAGCGATGTGTAAAGAAACGCCAACTATTGTAACTAAACAATCCGGTGTTGCTGAGGTTATTAATCATTGTTACAAGGTAGATTTTTGGGATATTGATAAAATGGCCTCCCAAATAATTTCTCTTTTAACATATCCTCCATTGCATAAAACTATGAAAGAACGCGGATTTACTGAAGCTAAGGCAACGACGTGGGAGAAACCCGCAAAAGAATGCTTATCGTTGTATGGGATGATGCTGTTATGAGTTCAACAATCAAACAAAAACTAACCTTGACACTTCTTTTTAACGCTCCGCTTAATGAGATGAGCGCACTTGAAATTGGCGGCAATAAATCATATATTAATCAGGGTTTACTTCGTCACGAATTAGAAACAATTCTTGTTCCAAAAATTACTGAGACGATTAATAATCTCGCTTCTTCACCAAAGAATTCTTTGCAATTAGCAGTGACTGGTTTTTTGTTACCACTTTTAAAAAAATATGTGCCTGAAGTGCTTGTTGCATTGCAATCTTTTGTTCATGAAAAAAATGTAGCACTTCTTGCTGTGCCGTATTACGGAACGTCTTTACATGTTCTTTCGGAGCAAGAGTTTACTCATCAATTAGCACTTGAAAAAGATGCGCTGGATAAGTTTTTTAACAAGCGTTCTAAAGGATTATTTTCTGCTGATGGCATTATTCCGCAAAATTATACTGATGGTCTAGTTGTTATGGGAAAACCGCTTCAAGGAGAAGTTAGGCTTTCTTCTTTGGTAAATGTTGTTACGGCCCCTCTTATTGCTATTGGTGATCAAGTTCATCAAACAACTGAGTTTTCTGAAATGCAAGAGCATTTACTTGCAGAATATAAAGGTCTTTCATCTCATGTTTTTGCAACAGAAGATGAGTTTTTACTCACGGAGTGGCATATGCTTGGTCAGGCAGCCATGTTTACAAAAGCTGATGCGTTATTGCATTTTCATGAATCTTACGATCATTACGCAACCTATATGCATGTCTTAAATGATATTGCGCATAAAATTAGAACTGTTGAGTTGGGTAAGCAAGGGCAGTTTGCAACACAACCACGAATTGTTGCATCGCCATCAAAGTTATTAAATGAGGGAAGGTGAGATGTATGGTTACAAAAAAGTCTACAACAAAAAAAGTATCAAGTAAAGCACAAGCTAATAAAAAAACTTCTGGTTCGCAGAATGTTGGAAAGCAAAAAAAAACTAAACGCGTAGTAAAAAAGAAGATAACGCATGCTATTCCTCAAGAGCAATATTTTGTGTTAATGAATGGTGAACGGCTTGGGCATTATATGCAATTAGCTGATGTGTTAGAAGAACTTGAAGATGCTGTTGTTGCGCATCATGTTAATGAAGTGCGTCATGATTTTGCAAATTGGGTTCGTCATGTTTTTAACGAAGAAGATTTAGCTAAAGAACTTGAAGATGTTGATGATAAAAAGGCTATGCGTTTTATTATTTATAAGCATTTAGTCAAAAAACATTTGAATTAGACAATTAGGTATTTAAGTATTTGATTAAGTATTTGATTAAGTATTTGATTAGGTAATAACTAACAACTTCATTGCCTTAAAGAAACGTTAAGTCAAACACATTTGCAAGCATTATGAAGCAAATTGTTGTGTTTGATGATGAAGCTTTTGCTGCAGAGCAGCAAATAAGTCTTTGTACTGTTGTTGAAAAAAAGAGGGTGAGAAATGAATTCATTTGCTGACATAGTTTTTGAAGTCAGTTGGGAAATAACCAACAAATGTGGCGGTATTTATACAGTCATCACATCAAAGATTAATTTAATGCGTGCGCATTATGATCATTATACACTTGTTGGTCCGTTGTTTGATGAACTACCTGCTGATTTCACTCAAACAACTCCTCCCGAACCTATTGCGCGAGCATTTTCTGCATTAGCACATCAGGGTGTTCGTTGCGTGTATGGTACGTGGGATGTTGAAGGTCGGCCAAATACTATTCTTGTTGACGCGCGAAGTCTTCAGCGTGATGCAAATGAAATTAAAACTCGTTTATGGCTTGATTTTGGTGTGGAGTCTTATGCTGCAGGTCATGATTTTACCGAGCCTTTGGTTTGGTCGTGGGGCGTTGGTATGCTTCTTGAGCAATTCCAAAAAGAATTTCCCAGTAAAAAAATTGTTAGTCATTTTCATGAGTGGCTTTCTGGATTTGGCGTGTTATATTTGAAAAAAAATAATGTGCCTATTGCAAAAGTTTTTACAACACATGCAACAATGCTTGGTCGTTCTATGGCATCTCGAGGTAAAGATTATTTTAATCAAATTGGTGATATCAATCCTTTACTAGAAGCAAAAAAGTTAGGTGTTGTGGAAAAGTTTTCAACAGAACGTGCTTGCGCGCTTGCTGCTGATGTGTTTACTACTGTTTCAAAAACTACTGCTCGCGAAGCAGAAATTCTTTTTGGTAGAAAGCCCGATATTACGCCGAATGGGTTGGCGCTTGATTTATTTCCAACGTTTGAAGAGGCTTCGTATAATCATCGAGTGAATAAAATTAAATTACAAGAGTTTGTTATGAGTCATTTTTTTCCGTATCAAATCTTTGATTTATCTGAAACATTATTTTATTATTCGAGCGGTCGCTATGAGTTCGAAAATAAAGGTCTTGATATTACTATTGATGCGCTTGGTAGGTTAAATCACCAACTTCGCGAGGAAGGTTCAACAAAAACGATTGTTATGTTTTTCTTAGTTGCTATGGGTGGTTCATCACCAAAACAAGAACTGCTTGAAAATAAAAGTCACTTGGAAGGATTGTCTTCTGATATTGAAGATAAAGAAGATTATTTTCTTCAACGAATCATTCTTCAAGTCATGTTAGGTGATAAGCAGAAAATCGATGTTGTGCCTGAACATTTTATTACCGAACTTCGACGTAAGTTTCGCTATGTAAAACGTTCTGGAAATCCTTTTCTTGTTACGCACAATATTAATGAACCAGCCGATCCAATTGTGAAGCGTTGTATGGAAGCGCAATTATATAATAATTCTGATGATAGAGTAAAAGTAGTGTTTGTTCCAGCGTATCTTTCAGGTCAAGACGGTTTGTTAAATATGGAATATTATCAAGTAGTAAGTGGTTGTCATTTAGGAATTTTTCCTAGTTTCTATGAACCATGGGGGTATACGCCACTTGAGTCATTAGCGCTAGGTGTTCCTGCAGTAACTTCAAATACTGCTGGCTTTGGGCAGCACATGGAAGATAAGCCTTTGGGGAAACGCAAAGGGTTATACATTATTAATCGCACTGTCTCCCGGGAAAAAGAGGTTGACCAGTTGTACAGTGTTCTTTCCATGTTCGCTGCTCATGATTTGCCGGCGCGTGTTGCGTGTAAACTTAATGGTCACGCGTTAGCAACGTTTGCTGATTGGCGACAATTAATCAGATATTATATTTGCGCACATAACAAAGCATTAGGAAAACCTGGTAGCAATGAAGAGTGCGAGTTTTAAGAATGCATGATTTGCAACAATATTGCGAAGTGTTGTTCGTTGTGTTGCAACGAAAATACTTTTGTTCATCGCGATAATTTTGCATGATTAGTATCTTGCAAAATGCGATAAACTTAAGTTGTATTTTAAGGCAATGAATTTATTGTAGTTACAAATTAATAAAATAAAAAAGAGGTTAAATGGTTTTGCGGCGAATCTATAAGTTGCCGCTTCGAGATTTTATCACGAGCGGTAATCAAGAATCATTAGTAACGAATGGTTTTGGTAGTTATTTTGCTGATGCGCCCCTAACGTCTTATCAAGGATGGTATCAACTTCGCACAAAAAATTGGCGTGTGCAAAAAATTCTTGAGTCTTTAACAGTGCTTGATGAAGGTGAGCAAACGGCTTTGTATCAACAATTCTACGGTCTTCGTCGCTTATTTAAAAGTGGCGCGCAAGATGTTATTATTCCTTATAGAAAAGCATTATTATATCAAACAATACAGCTATCTGGTCGAGTTCTTGCAACGTTTGATCATCGTGAAAGTTATGAAGGTTCAAGTATGGGTCGTCATTATAAGATATCTGAAGATAACCAGAGTGTTATTATTCGTTTTACAAAAGAAAATGAGTATGAAGAATTTGTTGTTATTAAGGGTGTTTCTGAAGTTGAAATAAAAAATGCGTGGAAAGAAAAGTATTATGAAGTTGATGCTAAGCGTAGCGGACAAGGAACTGGCTGGGTGTTTGATGCGTGCACGTTTATTCCGGATAATAAAGTTGTTTTTGCAACGGGCGCAACAGAAAATGAAGCGCGAACACTTGCTGATATTGCGTATCATCATTTCGAAGAAATAGTAAGTAATACGCATGAGCACGTGTTTAATCAATTACCAAATCCGGAGCATGTTGTGCATCCGCAGTTGTTTGCTGCTGGAACGTGTGCTGCGTGGTCGCTTCAGTCACTTCATCAACAATTCTTTTTTGAAAAAAATGGTTTTAGTGGAGTGTATGCTGGGTTGCCATGGTTTTTTCAAGTCTGGTCTCGTGATGAATTAATTAGTCTAAAAGGTTTGATGCAGATAGCGAAGGTGAATGAGGATGATGTCTTGTTTGGTAAGATTAAAAATATTTTAGAGCGTCATTTAAAATCGGTTGATGCGTATGGGAGGCTTGCAAATCGTTTTCCTCATGCAGAGTTAGGAAGTTCGGATGCGTTGGGTTGGCTTGCAAAACGAATTTTAGATTTTATATCTGTTCTTAAAGAAGAAAAACAATTGTATAATTATTTTTCTATTCCTGAGCTTATTGACTGGAGTGAGCGTCTTAAAGAAGCCCTTAAAAAAGTAAACAGTCATTTGGTTC
>JAIPJP010000028.1 GCA_021734105.1 Candidatus Woesearchaeota archaeon | reverse complement strand
GATAGTCAAGCTATGTGTACTAATTTTACAACTGCTGTTGGTAATGGTGGTTCTTCTTCGGTTTTGGCTTTTGATTTTGCGGCTAGTGTTGCTCCTGCTTCATCAAATACTAATCAGGTAACGTTGACGTTTGAAGCAACACAAGCATAAAGCCACAATAATCTTTTTTTTCTTTTGTTAATATATGTTAATTTTTGCTGTTTTTCTTGTTTTTCTCAAAAAGCTTTTATATGGTAACTACTCAATTTTACTTGGAATGGGTAATAAAGTAACGTCTTTTTTGGTAGTATTGTTAATAACTATAGTGCTTTTGCAGTCTTCTTTTACTTTTTATAAAGTGTTTGAGGCTACTGTTCCTGATAGGATTACTGCTAAAGCTTCAACTGGCTCCATTTCTCTTTGTATTAATAATCCGCCAGTATTTTTACCGTATTTATGCAATACCACGCTTCACGAGAGCGAACCATATGATTGTCAATTATTTGCAACCGAAGCTGATAATGCAACGTTATATTATGAAGCAAACACTCTTGAGGGGTTGATAAATTTTAGTGTTGATGAAAATGGTTTGGCTACAACAGTGCCTACACAAGAGGCTGTTGGTGAAAACAAGGTTATGTTTGCTGTATCTGATGGTTCTATTTGTTCTAATGCTTATGATTATTTATTAGTTAATTTTACTGTGATTAATGTTAATAGTCCTCCTCGTTATCTTCCAAACTATAATATTGTTGATGAAATGGGTCCTTATGGTTGGGATACTGGTTCCTCTTTAAGAGGTGTTTATCTTAACACATTCTTTGATGATCCTGATGGTGATCCGCTTACCTATTCCTATTACGGGTTATCATCAGGATTTTTTATTACCATTGCCTCTTCTAGCGAACTAATTTTTAGTTCTAGTGAATGTGGCGAGGGTCATGTTTTTTTTAGAGCAACAGATCCTTCGGGGGCGTATGCTGATAGTGGTCTTGTTACATTAACGGTGCGTTGTTCAGAAGATGTCAATGCGGGTGCTGGCGGTGGTTTCACACAGGATTGTGAATCTGAATGGCAATGTGATGACTGGGGCAGATGTCTTCCCGAAGGCATTCAAAAAAAGAAATGCACCGATATTTATGCGTGTGAAGAGGAATACATTAAATGGTTTACGCAACCTTGCGAATATATTCCCCAATGTAATAACGGAATTAGAGATTTTTTTTGGGAAGGGAGCGAACGTAATGAAGACGGTATTGATTGTGGCGGTCCTTGTCCTGTTTGTGAGACTTGTGATGATGGGTTGTTGAATAATGAAGAAGTTGCTGTTGATTGTGGAGGACCTAATTGTCCTGCTTGTATTTTTTGTGATGATGGTATTCAGAATTTTGGTGAGACTGGTGTTGATTGTGGCGGTCCTTGCGAGGCTTGTCCTTCTTGCTTTGATGGCATTAAAAATCAGAATGAGACTGGTGTTGATTGTGGCGGTCCTTGTGATCCTTGCACAAGAATTGAGACTCCAGTGCTAATTCAAACAAGATCAATTTTTGCTACTTTGGGTTCGATTGTTTTGGGGTTAGTCGCATTACTAATAGTATTATATCATTTATTTCGTAATCAAATTCACGCAGTAATTGCTTATTTTTTTTGGTTTGTATATCGAAATCGTCGAAAACAAATTTTGCTTAAACCCGAACAAAAAGAGAAATTATTTAGTAGAATAAATCTTTTAGAGAAAAGAAATTTATTAGCAGATAAGAAGCGGTTTGGCGAGTTTCAAAACGAGGTTGTTCAATTATTACATACATTTTTTGAATTCATTTTAATTAATAATAAATTAAAAATGCATCTTGCTCCTGAAAAAACACTAGAAAATCTTAATAAAATAAAAACAACTAATCAAGTCAAGATTATGCTTAAACGACAGTTTAGTGTATTTACTTATTTAGAAAGAAAAGAAGTTTTGCTTAAAGAAGAATTAGAAACGTATTTTGAGTTATTGCGCCAAACAGCATTTTCTGTTACATCTATTACTCGTTCAGATATTGCTCGAGTAATTGAAGAGAAAAAAATTAGTAAAAAAAGAGATTATCAAGATTTTATACGATTCATGTATAATGGTCTTCTTGCCTTGCAGTTTAATGAAGTGGTTGTTGCAAAGAAAAAATATTTTGCTGCTTATGAACTGTATGGTTCGTTAACATCTTCAGAGCAAGAAAAAGCGTATCCTTTGCTTCGTTTGTTTTTTGATCAAATTACCTATGTTAGTTCTTATTACAAAAATCTTGGTTCTAACCAAAAGAAAGTCACATCTTCTAAAAAAGATAACAAGACTATTTCAAAAAAGAAATAATTTTTTTATTCATCACGAAGAGTTTCTACTGGTTGTAGTTTTGCTGCTTGCAGAGCAGGTAGGCTTCCTGCAAGGGCACCTACAATGAATGCCAGTCCTAAACTAATAGCCACTAATTCAATAGAGAGGTGAGCAATAAGAAATGTTTTTCCAAGTACTGCTGCACTAATAACTTCAACAAGTTTTGCTAAACCTATACCAATAATAACTCCCAAGATTCCGCCAACAAGTCCTAAGAGTCCCGACTCTATTAAAAAGAGTGTAAAGATATCGCTGTTTTTTGCGCCGATTGCTTTCATAATACCAATATCTTTGTTTCGTTCTAGAACTGAGGTGTACATCGTATTCATTATTCCTATGGCGCCAACTAAAAGACTAATAGATGCAATCCCAATAAGCACCCATCGTACGATTGCAAGTATCGTTTCAAATGAAGCAAGTAAGTCTTCTGGTGTTTGTATACTAAAGTCTTCTTGTCCTTCTTTTACATCTCGATAGCGCGCCAGGCTTCGTTCTAATTCATCGCCAAGTTTTCGAGGGTCTGTTCCTTCATTTACTTGCACGATGATGAAATCTATTCGTTCTTCTATACCGGTAACTTCTCTAAGAACATCTAAAGGAATAACAATCATAGTATCGTCTTCGCCACTTCCTATGGGCTCAAAAATACCTATTACTCTAAAATTATGTTCATCATTAAGAGTGAATTTATTATTCACCTCCATGTTTCTACCATCATACAAGTTTCGTTCTGCGTGATAAAATCCGACTGCTGCAACTTTATTATCTCCTTGCTCTAACATTCGTCCTTTGTCAATATCTGTGCCCATAACTGCTGCTATGAGTTCTAATTGTCTTGGTTCTGTTGGTATTCCTAGGAGGTTAAAGTATTTTGTTGAGCCTTGAAATTCTACTTTTGCACTGGTAAAAACGTAGCTACTCACGGCTTTTACACCGCCTTGATTTTCTAAAAAGCGAACATCATTTTCGGTGAGGGGTGCAAAGCCGGTGTTATCTCCTCCAGTGCCTCCGAATCCTGTTTTTGGTTGTACAAAGAGTTTATCGCTTCCTATGTTTTCAAATTGTTCATATATTGCATCTTCCATTCCTTGTCCTAGGCTAATAAGTGAAACAACGGCTGCAATTCCTATGAAAATTCCTATCATAGTTAGCCAACTACGTAAACGTCTGCGTTTTAATGATTGAAACGATATATTGAAAAATTCTGTAAATCTGCTCATTTTCGTAGTGCGTCAACGGGGCGTAGTTTTGCTGCTTGCTGTGCCGGAAGCGTTCCCGATAACGCGCCGATTGCAAAGGCAAAGACAAGCGATCCTATGATAAGCCAAGGAGGTATTGTTGCTTGAATAAGTGTTTTTCCTAGTGAGAGATAGGCGATGAATTCTACCAGTTTACTAATGCCCACGCCAAGTAATAATCCAATAATTCCTCCGGTGAGTCCTAGGAGTCCTGATTCAAAAAGGAATATATAGAGGATGTCTTTGTTTTTTGCGCCGATTGCTTTCATAATACCTATTTCTTTTCGTCGTTCTAAGACTGCGGTGTACATCGTATTAAGAATACCTATGGCGCCAACCAAGAGGCTAATTCCTGCAATGCCCACAAGGAGTATTTGTACGGTAATAAGGATGCTATTAAATGCTTCAAGAGTTTCTTGTGGAGAGCTAATATCAAAATCTTCTTCGCTCACATCTTGTCCTCTGTCTCGTCGCATGGTTCGCTCAGCAATTGCTTTGACTTCATTAATATCTGCTTCGGGGTCAATTGAGGCGATGATAAAACTATAGTCTTCATCAAGATTAAGTAATTCTTTCATCTCATCTTCAGACATGATGATTGCTGAGTCAACTGCGGGATTTCCTTTTTTTTCTATGATGCCCGCGATTCTATAGGTTTCTTGATTGATAAGAATTTTTTCTCCAAGTTGAGGGTTCTCGCCATTGATATCAACGGATGCTCCTATAGTAACTTGATTTCTATCTTGATTATCGATGAGTCTTCCTTCTGCTACATCGAAATTAAGTAGCTCGATTATTTTTGCTCGCTCTTTACTTGCTGGCATGGATGCAAGAAATGCGATATCAACTTCATCTCTATATGCTAAACTTGTTGCTTTTATATATCTGGGAAATGCAATATCCACACCATTAATATCGCTAAGAAGTTCAACATCATTATTATTGAGTTTTCCAACAGTGTTTGTTCCAGGGGGTCCAAATGTTCCTCCCGCTCCTTGTATGGTGAGGGTGTTAAGCCCTATGCCTGCAAATTGCTCTTGTATAGCGGTTTGCAGTCCTTGCCCAAGACCAATGAGTGCAACAATTGCTGCAACACCTACAAAGATGCCAAGGAGCGTGAGCCAACTCCGGAGGCGTCGATGTAATAGATTACCCCAAGCAAGTTTTACATAGTCAGAAAGTTTCATGTGGTTTTACTCCGCATTTACTTTCGTTTTTTGTGTCGTTGTTTTCTTCTTCTACTAACAACTATAATTGTTAGAATAACGACGATGACCAGAGCAATAATCCATGGAGATGTTTGTTGATTGCCATTCTTGTCTGTACATCCGCAATCCACAACTACTGTTTCTGTTGTTTCATATTCTACATTATTGTCATCTTTGTAGGTATGCTGTACGAGAAGTTCTACAGATTCTTTGTTTGGTGTAATACTAAATGTTTCTGTTCGATAATCATCAGAATCAAGGTCGCCAACATATGCTTGAGGTCTACCAACTAAATCATATCCTTCTCCTGGGAGAATTTCAACATCGAGAAATTTTAAGTCGCTTACTCCCTTATTAACAAATTTTAGCGAGACTTCTCCTTCTTGTCCTTGTACAAGTTTTTCGTTGTCATCTACATAAATTTTCAGTTCAGGTACTGCTTTAACAACTACTCCGATATAATCGTCTTGTTGTGTTTCTGTTCCTTCTTGATCATAAAAGGTCATGCTCAAAGGTAGTTTATAGTATCCCGGGCTTGCTGTTGGATATGATTTTACAGTGAAGCTAAGAATGGTTTGTTTATCTGGCGCGAGTCTACTAATTCTTTTTTCTGTAACTGAGTTTGTTGGAATAAATGGCAAGTCAATTACGTTGCTGCCAACTATTGAAACCATACCTAGTTGTAAGGAGATATCTCGAAGAAGAACATCTGCAGTATTTTTAATGGTGATTTGAATGGTTCCTTCTTCTCCGGGAGCTATTTCTTCCGGTGTCATCATAATATCGGTAACGCTTAAGGATGCGCCAGTTGGTTGTACTCTGATGGCGTGTCTATCTTCTTTCCATAAGTTTTTTCCATCTGGACTGTAGCGAACAACGAGTTCGTTGTTTCCAACGACTGCTTGGCTATCAACTCTAAGTTGATAAGTAATAACATAGCTTTGTTGAGATTTAATAGTCCCGATTTCTTTTTGTTGTTCACCGGTGACGCTGAATGGAAATTGATTAGGAAGCTCAATAATCGTATTTCTCGCGTCTTCATTTCCCGTGTTTTCAATTTCAACAAATACGGTGACGTATTGTCCTGGTTGCGCGGGTAATGGTTCGTATCGTATCAGATTTGATGTTAACGTCACTTCTGCACTTGCTAATGGCACAATGGCCAAAAGCAGTATTGCTAATAATATTATTTTTTTCATAGGTGCTCACCTTTGTGTTTTTGTGTAATGATTTTTCCGTCACGAAGCGTTTCTACTCGGCTTGCTACTTTTGCTGTATCAGCATCGTGTGTGACCATGACTATTGTTGTTCCTTGTTCTTTATGTAGTTTTTTTAAAAAGTCCATAACAGTTCCGCTTGTTTTGCTATCGAGGTTTCCTGTTGGTTCGTCTGCAAGGATGACTTCTGGGTTTACGGCTAGCGCGCGAGCAATTGCTACTCGTTGTTGTTGTCCGCCTGAGAGTTCGTTTGGTCGGTGATGTTTTCTGTCCGATAAATCGACCATGTCCAGTAGTTCGTCTGCTCGTTTTTCTCGCTCTTCGTATTGCATACCTTGAAATATGAGTGGGAGGGTGATATTTTCTTTTGCAGTAAGGGTGTTAATAAGGTTGAATTTTTGGAAAATAAATCCTATTTTTTTCCCTCTAATTTGGGCGAGTCGCGATTCGGAAAGTTTTGCTATGTCCGTTCCTTCTAAATAAATTGCTCCTTTGCTCGGCCTATCTAGTACGCCTATCATGTTCATTGCTGTTGATTTTCCACTACCTGAGGGCCCCATAACTGCTACAAATTCTCCTCGGTGAACTTTGAGGTTGAGTCCTCGAAGAGCATGGACTTCATTATCGCCCATTTTGTAGGTTTTCCAAACGTCTCTAAGTTCGATGATTATTTTTTGTGTCATAGTAGGTTCCTGTTTTTGTTGCATTGCGAGATGACGTGATCTAATAATTGTTCCATGATACGTACTTGTTCATAATGCTGTTGAATGATGTTTAGTTCTTCTTTGAGTTGTTTTTTACGATTGGATTCTTGAGCGTGTTTGACGAGTTTTTTTTGTTCAGCGATAAGTCCGGGTAGTATTTGTTTAAGTGGCCTAACTGCAATTTCGTGATTTTTATTCATGCTTTTTATGAGTATATTGATAAAATCTCTTTCTGCAGTAACATAGATTCTTTTTGATCCTGGCTTTTTTATGCGGCTAATGACGCCAATTTGCTCAAGAAACGAGACGTTGTTACTTATTGTTGCTAGTGAGTATTTTGTTTTGTTTGCAAGTTCTTCGATGCTAATTTCTTCAGGGGTGGCAAATATTTCTGCAACAATCTTAGCTGTTGCTACCTTTACACCTTTTTTTTGCTCAATCTCTGCAACAATTTTTTTGTACTCTTCAATTGGTTTAGTCATAGTATTCGTTCATAAATTTGTGTATGTTTTATCTACAAGCTATTTTCACTATTTTTAGCTTTTATTAAAAATAGAAGAAGTTTAAATTTATAAATCTTCTGAATTTTACCTAGTAATGTTCTTCTGGTTCTGCTTCTGGTTCATTCAACAGATTAATGAGTTGTGAAGGTCTATGATGTAGTTCGCCATCATCAATAATGATGTCTACTTGTTTTTTGATATCTGCATCCATTGTTTTAAAAGAAGTCATAAATGGCTTGCCATGTAGATTCACGCTAGTCGTAACAATGGGAATTCCTAGTTGCTCAACTATTTCTTGAAACCAATTGCTCAGCATGCGAACACCAATGGTTTTGCCATCTGGTGAGACGTTTGGCGCTACAAATGACTTAGCAAGTGGTAGAATTAAGGTGTATGGGCCTGGAAGCTTATCAAGCCAAGTGTTTGCTTCATCAGATAATTGGCAATTATTCTTGATGAGTTTTTTGTTAGGAACAATAACTGAGAATGGAACGTGTTCTCGTTTTTTAATCTCTCGAACGCGCGCAACAAGTTCTTCGTTGGTGGCATCGCAACCAATACCGTAAATGGTGTCTGTTGGATAGATAAAAACACTTTTCTTTAGTCTTTCGATTACTTCAGGATTTTGCTCTATGTATTCTTTTGTTAAAACTTGTGCCATTCATATAGGGGATTGTTTTAGGTATTTAAAAATGCTCTGTTTCGCAATTTAATCAACTAATGTCATACTAGTGATTATTTTTTTTGCTTTTTTTGCTTGCGTAGTTGATATTTATCCTACTACTAAAGCAATATCTGCTAGGACTAGTTCAATGAATACGTTAAGAAGTGGCAGTAAACTCACTACTAATGCAGCTTGGTATTTTCTCTTTTTAAGAAGAAGCCAGCTAGTTATGTTTGTTATACAGATAATTGCTGGAAATATGATGATGTTGTAATATAAAATGGGGTTTTGTATTTGTAGAGAGGGAGAGGTAAATTGGTATCCTGAAAAGAGTAAAACGACCATGATGAGTGCGGGAACAAATATGGTGCTCCAAAACAAAATGATGATGGTAATAATTGTTGTGATGAGCTTCTCAGGATTCTTCGTTTTCATACAGTTTTTTATGAATTGAACTATTTATAAATTTACTTGCAAAACATACCTTCGTGGCTATTTTTTAAAGAAACTTTTTTAAAGGGGGTTTTTGTCAGATACCATTATGTTTAATCTGTTCACTGAATTAGCTTTGGTCTTGCTTGTTTCTTTTCTCATCTCGCTAATCATGACTCGATTAAAACAACCATTGCTCATTGGCTATATTATCACAGGGGTCTTGGTCGGGCCTATTTTTTTTAATGTACTCTCCAACCCCGGAAATTATCAGGTATTTGCTCACATTGGTGTTGCTTTTTTGTTATTTATTGTTGGCTTACAACTTAATCCTAAGTTAATCAAAGATGTTGGTGTTATTTCCCTAGTTACAGGTTTAGGACAAATTATTTTTACTTCCTTTTTTGGTTTTTTGTTAAACTCCTTGCTTGGCTTTGCTTGGATTCCTTCTATTTTATTAGCCGTTGCATTTTCATTTAGTTCAACTATTATTATTGTAAAATTGCTTTCAGATATTCATGGTCTAGAGCAGCTTTATGGAAAGATTTCTCTGGGCTTCTTGCTCGTGCAAGATTTAGTCGCGGTTATTTTGCTCATGGTTTTAGGGACCATTTCAACAGGAGCAGATTCAAGCAGTCTCATTCTTAAAGCAGTGTTATTTGGTGTAGTTGCAACTGCGCTCATATTTGCTTTTGGTCGATTTATTATTATGCCTTTACTTAAACGAATTGCTCATGTTAAGGAATTATTATTTTTATTTATTATTGCCTGGTGTTTCGGTATAGCTGCGGGTTACGAGTTTATGGGATTCTCCTTAGAAATTGGAGCGCTCATCGCAGGTGTCGTGCTTGCTGCAACGCCTTATCAACAAGAAATTTCTGCGAGAATTAAACCGCTTAAAGATTTTTTTATCATTCTGTTCTTTATATTTTTAGGTACGCAATTAATTCCTATGGGTGCTCAGCCCATTGCTTCAGGTCAAGAGTGGCAGTTTATTTCTGATACGTTAGGACCTATTTTGCCTCAAGCAATAATTATATCTTTGTTTGTGTTGTTAGGCAACCCATTTATCGTGCTTGTTTTAGTGTTGCTTTTTGGTTATTCTTCTAAAACAGGTTTTCTTGCAGGCCTGACGGTAAGTCAAATTAGCGAGTTCTCTTTAATTGTAGCTTTACTTGCTCAGCAAGCTGGTTTTTTAACTTCCTTGCACGTTTCACTGGTTACGTTAGTTGCAATAATTACGATAACATTCTCAACATATTTGGTGGTGTACGGTGAGCGAATTTATGCAAGGCTGGAGAACTTATTCAAACGTTTAGAGCGAAAAAAAGTACGAGATGCATTGCATGGTATTCAGGGAAAAAAACACGCCATTGGCATTTTTGGTTTTCGTCGCATGGGCCCAAATATTCTGCGCGCAATTAAACAAACTGGTATGAGCTATATAATTGTTGATCACGACCCAAAACGTGTGCTAGGTTTGAAAAAGAAAGGCTTGCCTGCCGTGTTTGGTGATATTGCAAATGTGGAGTTTCTTTCGGAATTTGACTTTAAGGATATGACATTTCTTATTTCTTCTATTCCTGACTACGGCACAAACAAGGTGCTGTTGGAAAATTATAAAGCACAAAATCCTGAAGGTGTCATCGTCCTCACTGCTGATGAGCGAGATGAAACATTGGCGTTATATGAAGCGGGAGCTGATTATGTAATTGAGCCCCATGGCATTGGCGGTAATCATATTGAGTTATTAATTACTGATTTCTCTAAAGATAGTAAAAAGTTTGTCGGGGAGCGTTTGCGACACCTTGGTGACTTACATAATAAATCGTTCTAGATTGCAAGCCGATGGCTGAATATGGTTTAAACAACAAAAAACACAACATATATAAATATAAGTAACTTATAAAGTTATAAGATGTCTTTAACAACTATACCTTTGCAACAAGAAACTCGAAATAAACTCCGAGAACTAGCTAACAAATCAGAGAGTTGGGATGCTATTCTACGACGATTATATGAAAACGAAATCACAAGAAGAAACGCTCAAGTATTTTTTAGCGCAGACACACTATCAACACAAGAAGCATTAGATGAGATTGATAAATGGTAGTTGAATTTTCAAAACAATTTTTAAAAGAATTAAAAAAACATTCTTCAAAAATAGAAGCAAAATCGATAGTAAAAAAACTTGCTAAAACAAGTCCATCTGATGGAGACTTCGTGGCCTTAATGGCAAACATTATTATTCGAGAAAAACGAATGAATTCGTTTCGATTCTATTTCATTACTCAAGATAAGAAAAAACATATCATTACAAAAGATGAACTAAAAGACTTTATTATAAAATTTGTAGCACTTAGTAAAAAAAACAATCAACAAGAAGTCATTAACAAACTAAAAGAAGATTTAAAACAATTCGAATTTAAGATGTGAATGATTATTGATTTCTCGTAATACATACATAAAAAATAAGCCGCAGGCAGGGAGTTGAACGGCAATTATTTGCAATTGCCCCAGAAGAAAAAGAGTTGTTCTTTTTTCTTCGTGCCGCGAAGCGGGTTCATCGTTAATTGATTCGAAAAATCAAAGAAATAAGCCTCCGGCGGGATTTGAACCCGCGATCTCCGCATCTTTGTCACTTACGTTCCAAGCATTTGCTTAAAACGCAAATATACCAATGCGACGCCTTACGACTGGGCCACGGAGGCAAAAAGTTTACGTATGTGCTTCAAATTTGAGAATCCAATAATTTTTTTCCACTGTTCAAGTTGCTTATGGCCATATAGCTCAATAATATATGATGTTTTCGATTGTTTTCGCTTAATAATTCTCGTATGTATTTTGAAGTACTTTTGAAGATAACTGCCAACTTCTTTAAAAAGGTTGTGGCTTGTTGTATATATAATCAACCGAGGATATGGTTTAGTATATCCTTTTCGTTTGTCAAAAAATACGCAGCCATCGGTGTCTAGGAGCCCTCTAATGAAATGTCTCATTAAATTATTACTTTTAAGAATTTCTTGAGGAACCAAGATATGTTCTTTTTTTCCTACGGGAAATGAATGTTGTTTGTTAAAATAAGTGAATAATTTTTTAGAATAATATCTCATTGTCAAAACGTTTCCTTTAGGATTTCTAACTGAGGGTTGTTTTTGTTCTATTTTTTGCATTATTGCATTTAGGTAGAGAAAATACTCTTGTTCATATCTGTTGTCACCAGTCATTTCAACAATGAATTGATTATTTCTTGTTCCATAATTTCCAATAAACCCATCACCAGCTAGAGCCCTGAGAAGTTCGGCAATTTCAGGAGTTATGTTCATGCTAGAATAAGATTAAGTTTATTTATGTAGTTCACGCAAGCTTGTCTAGTGTTACTTTTTCATGACTTCTTCTCGCATGAGTTTGACGAATTCATCAAAGACTTCGGTTGGAATAACTGCGCCACATGCGTGTTCATGACCGCCCCCTGTACCTCCTGTTTTAGCTAAAACTTTTCCGAGGAGTTGTTCAACCAAAAGCTCGCTACTGCGCAGACTACATTTGTAGCTACCGTTGCTTTGTCGGCCGATGATGATGAGTTTTTCAGGATGTGTGGAGAGTAATTCGTTTGATAAATCTGCTGTAAAGCTATTGCGCTCATCTGTATAAGTAAACAAGATAATTGGATTGTGTTCATCAACACGTACTTCTTTTTTTATCTCTTCGTATTGTTCGTTGAGTTGTTCGTATCGTTTCATAACAAGTCTTGCTTGCGAGTGTTGTTTTTCTAAGAGCTCTTGTGGTTTTTTAATGCGAGTAAGTATTTTCATTGAGGTAAGTACATCTTTTACTCGTCCTTTCAGGTTAAATGAGAATATTCGTGCAAGTCTTCCTGCGGGGCTGTTATGAAGTGCTGTTGGCGCGTCAAGTATTTCTTTTGGTAGTAAGTCGGGGTAGTCTTCATTTAGTGCTTTTTCCCAGATATCTTTTGGTGGTAATTGCCAATCTGCAACAATGCCAACCACCGCTATCCACGCGTCTTCTTCTGCGATGCGATAGGCAAGAAGGCTAGTGGGTAAATTGTTGTTTGGTGATTCTTTTCGTGGATTGATGTATAATCCTTTTGTTAGTCGTTGTGGCTCGTGATGATCTATCCAAATAAGGTTTACATTAATTGCATCAATAAATTCTTGTTCAACTTTTGGTTTATCTAAAATCACAACAAGGTCAGGCTGATATTCATTAACTCGAGCTGCAAACTGTTGGTCAAGTCGCACACCTTTCAGAGGCATCCCTTTTCCTGCTCGTACCATGCGATATAAAAGAAGGAATGCGCAGAGCCCGTCGGGATCATCATCAAAGAGAAAGAATGGGCGCTCACTTGCTAATAATTGCTCTTTTGCTTGTTGTAATTGTTCTTTTATACTCATTTTACTTACTTGCCCTTGCAATATTCGCAATCTTTATTTTTTTCTATGGTTCGATGTCGAACTTCTGTTAAAACAAGATCAACACTAAGAATAGAATGAATATTTTCATACCCAAGAAGATTTTTAATAACTGCATTGGCAACTAGTGCTGCCATGAATGTTGAGGTTGGAGGATATACTCCCGATTCACTATGCTTTGGTTGCGCGAGTTTTTTTTGTAAGCAGCCAACGCATGCGCCTTTCTTGTTTTGTGATCGCTCAACAATGAGCAAATGTCCGTGATCTCCAGAATAATTGCCGACGACGAGCGGAATTCCTTTGTGAAGCGCATAAGTATTAATAAGTAGGCTTGTGGTAATATCGTTAGTTGCATCAACGAGGAGGTCTGCGTCTAGTAAAAATAAGTTTTCTTCAACAAGTTCTTCATGAAATGATTTGATTTTCACGTTTTTGTTGATTTCTTCGAGTCTTTTTTTTGCTTGTTTTGCCTTGAATTTGTTTTCATCTTCTGCAACATAAAGTGTTTGTCGTGGTACATCTTCTAGTGTAATCCTATCTTTATCTATAATTCGAAGATTAATGCCGCTTCGTACAAGTATTTGAGCAATAGTTGCTCCTAATCCGCCAAGTCCAACGATAGCAACTGTTTTTCCTTGAAGTATTTTTGGACCGCGTTTGCCAATGAGTTCAAATTTTTCTGAAAGTGTAAAGTTCATTTATGTTCACCTAAGAAACCTGTGTAAAAAGGGAATGAGCTATCATATATAAAGTTTATTTATAAAGGTGGCTGCGCCGCAAGGCAAAACATTTTTTTGAAGCAGAACCTTTATAAAGCAATTCTTTTGATATATAACCTGAAAAAGGGTGTGAAATGGTGCGGCGTGGACCTGTAGTTAGAGTGGTTATTGCAATAACTATAGCTTTGCTTTTTTTCTCATCAATAGTTTCTGCAGTGAGTTTTCTTGCAGGTCCTTCTGTTGTTCCTGGTAATGCTACAACGCAATCAGCTCTTTCTTGCCAATTCACGCCAAATGGTACGGGAACTTTAATTGCTAATATCACTTGGTGGTATTATAATACTAGTTGGAATAATCATGTCGATGATAATCAATCAATAGGGGTAACGTCTGGAGTGTCGATGACCTCAAATAGCGTTTCAGCACCCTATACTGCCAAAGGACAAAG
>JAIPJP010000027.1 GCA_021734105.1 Candidatus Woesearchaeota archaeon | reverse complement strand
ATCTTTCACGCATTCAAACAAAAGTTTGGAAGTAGCGTGAGCTCTCGACACATCGCTTCAGCAAGAAGCGAAGTATATTGCAAAGCAATACTTCACAATATTTTCTTGCTTTTAGCAAGACTCTCGGGACAAACCCGTTGGAAAGAGCGTGTTTGCAAAAAGAACTTTTTGTATACTGCAAAGCATAATTCTTGCAAAGCGTAAAAAGAATTAATCAGCACCCAATATCATTTTGCTTCAAAAGAAGCAAAATAGTAAAACGCAGTTATCTTAATAGGACTTTAACATAATTATAAGCATAAAAGTAAGGTTTAAATACGTCTAAGCCCAATAAAGCTCCATGTTTCTTCCAATAAAAAAAGCGCTCGAAGAAGACGCGTCTAGGGTCGGGTTAAAGGCTAAATTATTTGCAAAGCTTGAAGAACAGCTCACTCTCCCTTTCAGTCTTGTTTTAAGTAGCGAAGTATTTGATGAATTTCTTAAACATAATAATCTGCAAGAACAAATTACCAAGCTAGACAAGTTTGCAGATACTCCTGAAAAACTCGTGTCCGGATTCACAGAACTCGCCACTTTATTCAAACAATCTTCTTTTCCGCCAAAAATTATTACGGAATTAAAAGAGTGTTTTGAGCTTGCAGTTCTTGATACTACTGATTTGCAACCAACTGACAAAAATGAGCAGCAGAGTGCAATTCTTATTCTTCGTCGAAGTACTAATTATGCTGATACAGATATTACGTGCCCAGGAACAATTTTTACTAAAGAGTCGTTCACCGACTTTTTAGACGCAGTAAAAAGTTGTATCCTCAGCGCATTCACGCCTTCATCTGTTGTTGCTCGACGAGCTGAAAAAATAAGTTCTTTTTCAGTTGCTGTTATCGTTTCTCGTATGCCTAATTTACAAACTTGTTTTGAGTCAAGTTTATCATATCATAAAAATAATATTATTGTGAAAAGTTATCTTGGTTTTCCAGATAAAAGCAACATAGTTCCTAAAGATAGTTTTACACTCAGCGTTGATTTTTTAAGAATCGTCGATGCTAAAGTTATAGAACAAAACATTGTTGCAGTATTTGATAAAGTAAGTAATCAAATTTTGCATCGTAAGTATGCATCAGCTGGTTCTGCACAAACAGTTCCTGATCAAACCATCCTAGAAATCGGTAGGCTTACTAAAAAAATTAATGCGATTACTGATGAACAAGGGTTAACAGCAGAATTTATTGCTGGTGAAACCGGAACAATAACTTGTCTAGATGTAGTCTCTGCTGTAAATAGGGTGGAAGATAAAAATAAGCAACTACAACAACAAGAAAGTAATGAGGAACAAGTAGTATCAGAAGAATTACCTTTGCTTGTAGAACAAGAGTCTGGTGAAGAAGAACTTGCACGCGCAATTATTACTTTTTTAAAAAAGAACAGATTTTCTCAGTTTGGACCTACAATTGATATTGTAGTTAGAAGTTTAGAAAACGAAACCACAACAGAAACCATAAAGCAAGGTATTACCACGATAAAAGAAGTGCTTGATGAAAAAAAATAATTATTGTTGTAAAACAATTATTTTTCTTGTCAATGATTTATGCATGTAAATAGAAAATTCTTTTGTAACATTCCAAGATGATGATTTTAAAAGAGAACGTATGTTTGTTGTATCAGCAATACCAATAACAAGGCAAGGGGTTAGTTTTTGAGCAAGCAAAAAAAAATCTTCATAAAGACTGGTTATTTCTTGGCTCACACAAGAATTTTTTCCATAAGGCAAATCAGTAATAATCGCGGGCGTTTTTTTTACCATGTGTAAAGCGTCTTTCTTAATAAATTCTCCAACAACATCAAATTCTTTTGCATTTTCTTTTGCTTTGTTAACAAGTTCAGCACTAATATCACTTCCTTTTGCATCAAGACCCATAAGAAGTCCTTCAATAACTAATCCTCCCGTTCCACAAAAAGGATCAATAAAGCTTTTTGTTCCTGCTAAGTTAATCATTGCTTTTGCTAGTTTTGGATGCATACTTGTTGGATGATTATATAATTTTAAGTGTGAACGTCTTTTATGAGGATCGTCATCATTAAAATAAATTTCTTCAGTTGCAAAAATAGTTTTTTCTAAACGATAAAAAATGTAGTGATGTGCGGGATGATGAATATTTACTTTTGGGTTTATTTGATTTGCATAAAGTTTATTTGCTAAATCCTTAAGAAAAATCTCTTCGCCTGCAATATGTTGAAGACTTATTTTATAAGTATTTTCTAAAATCATATCAGTAAAGTCATCCATAGATTCTCCTTGACTCAGTATTTTTGCTATTTGTTTAGTATAACCTAAACGAGTAGCTAGTGCTAAATTTAAATCATTTGCCTCTAAAAAAAGAAGTGAAGAAGTAAGAACGTGCACTTTGCCAAA
Organism: Candidatus Woesearchaeota archaeon; assembly: GCA_021734105.1. NCBI lineage: Archaea > Nanobdellati > Candidatus Woesearchaeota > Candidatus Woesearchaeota archaeon. The sequence goes on along the minus strand of JAIPJP010000027.1, from coordinate 11,671 downwards.
CAAACTTTCTACTTCTGCTTGAGCAAGTTTTGGATATTCACCGGAGAGAAAAAAAAGATATTTCATTATGCATCATTAATTCCTAAAGAGGATGCAGTTTACAAAGCGTTATACGCCAATTGCCAATGCATCTAATCAATATTCCCAACCGTTTTCATTTTCGTGTTTCTTTTTAGCATAATCGCCTAAAAGATTCACTACATAACGAAAAAAGTTTTTTTCAAACTCATTGTATTGAGTAATAATATCAATATTAACAATTTCTTCTCGACCATCAATAGTTGTAGTAATAGAAACGTGTCGTCGATATTCTTGATCAGGGATGTGTGGTGCTCGATAGATTTTTCTCATGAGTAAAAAAAGATCAACATTATCTTGCACTTCTTGTTGAGGATAAAGTTTTTTTACTAAGTTTCCTTTTTCAATAGGTGTGGTTGGGGATTCTTGTAAATTCTTGGTATCCTTTGCATAAGCTAAAAGAACATCCAATAATAATTCATAAGCATCTATTAATCTTGACAGCGTGTTTATCAAAACATCTGCTGTCCTAGTATATTTAAGACTCACATAAATTAAGTGGTCTGCTCGTTTTAGTTCTTCACCTGCATCATCTAAAAGTTCAATCATTAATAGCTCACCGCCAATAATATTTTTTTTATTACTAGTCTTGACTGGGATAATAATTCTTTAAGTTGGGGTTCTTGGAGTACTTGTAATCCATATGATTCATCTGCTAAAATCATATTTGATTTTCTAGCAAATTCAATGGTGCTCTGTTCATGTTTTTCAAAGAGCAAATGTGTTTGTGTGAGTATATGTAATTCTTGCTTTGAAACAATTCCTTTATCTGCAACAGCTAATGTAAAGGATGTAAGTTTTGATTTAAAATCGGCACGTTGTGAAAGGGTATGATTTGGCGCAAAATAGGCAATAGTAGCCAATAAGACATCGTCTTGAGCTTTATGCATATTGCGTAGGACTCCTATAAGGAGTTTAGGATCTTTGGAAAGAGGATAAGTTGAAGTGAGTAAATGATCTGCTAAGGACAGTTGTCGTTGTGCACGTTCTAGTGTCGCATGAATGTTATCCACTTTTATTCTTCGTTCTCTTCTTGCAAAAAAAGAATTGCCTGAGCTAAGTCTCCGCCAGCATCTTGTATTGCTTGCACGGCGCTTTGTTTATCTACTTTTGCTTGTTCCATAACAGTTTCTACATCTTCATCGTTAATTTCGGGCGCGGTATCCCTCGTAACTTCGTGCGCTTCGCCCACTATTTGATATGTTTCCTGACCCATCATATTAACTTTTGCAACGTCAGGATTCGAAATAACAATATCTTTATCTGCTAATCGAATAATAACTTCTTCTGCAGCCAAATCTTCTTGTTGCATGCCCATTTTTTTCATGGCTTGTTTCATTTGACGAGAATTCATACCGGGAATCATTAGGAGAGCCTCTTACATCTATTTTAAATATGGATAATTTGCCTTAGTTAAGGCGTTACAGGTGCTGTCGAATTTAAAATCATAACTACAACAATAACAATAAGAGTTAATGCCAAAACAAGTTGGGGAGCTATACGAAACTTTGAGGTTGATTCTTCATAAAAGCTAGTAAGTCCTGCACCACTAGAAGGCATGCGAATTTTGTTATCTGCCATTGAAAACAAGAAATAACTTAACTTTATAAAGCTTTTTGTTAAAAAGGCTCAAAATAGGTTTTTAGAAGGTTTTAAGAGATATACTCGCAATTTTGTGCACAGGCCACTGCGCCAGTTGTGCCATTAATTTCAATAGTCGTTTCATACGAGTCTTCATTAAATTTTGAAATGATGAGTTGTGCTTGATAAATATTACCTTCTGGATAAACATTCACTAGTTTTGTTTGCCAACCATTTGCTTGAACATGTCCTTGAACAAAAGAAAATGCTTTTTGTTCTGCGTCCTTTTTCTCAATAACGAAAGGAAGCTCAAATCGACATGTAGTCGGAGATGCTGCTTCTCGACCATCTGGACAAATATAAATAACATTATTATTCGTAATGTCTTGACCGCCACCAATAGTGCCATCGCTACACATATAGACTTTTTGTGCACCACAACCCGTAAACACAACGGTTAATAAAATCAATAACACAATAAGTAATCGGTTCATAACGACAGCTTAAGAAAGATTCTTTTTAAATGTTTTGCAGAAAAGACTCTGTTTAGAATAGTTTGGTTATATTGCCTTAACGATTTCTTAAAGCAAATAACTGTTAGGTAAACAAATTGTGCGCTATTGCGCGTAAAATAATGTTGTGTTATACTCAAAAAGAACACAACAGCATGAGCAACGCGTTGTATGACAAGTTAATTTGTTGATAAACTCTTGCAAAGTTTCAAAAAAAGAATAATTCACAGCATACGCAGTAATCCGTTCCAAAAAAAAGGCCGTAAAAAAGAGCGTCGTACTAACTCGGTAAGTCTTTAAAAAAAAAGAAACGCTAAAAAAATCTTCAATAAACGTGTTAAAAAAAAGTAGCGTAGAGTTTCATAAGCCACCTTCTGTTGCGGCCAAATATGTTTGCGCATACATACGATACCACATAACTGGATTCTACTAAGCGTCATTCTGACTTGCACCGACAGGGTCCATATTCCATCCTTTCTTATGGAGACGTCAACAGGTTAGTCTTGCCCAAAGTCACCTTCAAGCGTCGCATGTATCATCCCATTATCCACAAGGGGTTCATTACGCTATGCGTAACGTGCCAAAAATCTATCGATATTAGCATTTTTCTGTATGGTTGCCAATCCTATTCGAATTCTTGTCTTACAACAAGCTGTTCTTTTGCGTTACCTCTGACTCAATTGCTTGAACATAAGCTTCGCAATGGTGGGTGGACTTTCCTAAGACCTTGCAGCCCTAACCAGTCTGATAACCCTACGCTAAGAGTATACAAAAGAGACTTTGTTTATAAGGATTATTCTTCTTTGTTGTGAAAATGATTAATAAAGATGAATATACTCGCTAGAAGCGGTATAAAGAGTAGTGGTAATAATAGCGACCAATCAAATGATTCAACAGGTTCTGCTAGTAAAATAGTATTTCCTGTTAAAGAAACGTTCTTTGCAACAGTATAGGTCAGTTCTACAGGTTCAGTTACATCTTCTAAATGCCACATAATAACAGGATCTTCTTCAAGAATAATTGGTGCTTTGTTAAAGGCAATCTCAGAAACATGTTCAGCAATCTCTTTAGGGATGACTTCTACAACAGCAACAGTTGTTTCGTTCTCTTTAGGGATAACAATAAGTTTAATTTCTGTTGCAAGAAAACGTTGATCATTTTGCATAGTTATTTCTTTAAGAGTTATTTCTTTTGTGGTGCTAAACAATTGTTCAGCTCGTTCTTTTCGATCTTCGAAATTAACTTCTTCTTGTTCTCGAATATTTATAACACGTCTTGCTTCTTCTTGCGCAAGTTGTTGTTTTGTATCATTTTCTAAAAATAATTCCTGAGTAATTGATTTTCGCAGAATTATTCGTTGTTCTTTTGCTTGCGTAAGTTCTTCTTCAAGATACTCATTTCTTGCTAAAAGACGTGTCTTGGTTTGCAATTCTTCAAAAGTTTCATTTTGAGGTTGAGCAGAAGCATTATTTGTTTTAAGAGGTGTTATATCTTTAGCAAATAATTCTTCTTTAAAAGAACTTAAATTAGCAGATGTGTTTGTTTGATAAATTATAGTAGACAAATCTTCGAACGTTTCGTTTTCTAAATGTTCTTCTGAATTAGCAACTAGTTCTTCTTTAGTTTTTATAGTAAAATTGTGCAATAAGTGTTCAGAAATTGTGGTGGTTGCATTAGAAGTAATTATATACAATTTATACATCGTCGTATCTATGAAAGGTATTTTCCAGCGCGCGTAATAGGCCGGTGTTGAAGTTTGTTGCTGAGTTATGGGTAATAGTTTTTCTCCTCGTTCTGAGCGTATAAAGAAATCATGTTGTACTAGTTTATTACTTGCCGTGATAGATAATTCATAATTAAGTTCTGCATAAAAAGATGTGTTTTTTATAACTTCTGTTGGCGTATTAAAACGTAATTTTTGCTGTTCTTCTGATACGTTGATAGGTTCTTGTTGTAATTTGCAAAAACCAGTATCGCAAATAAGCCCTTTAGCGCAAACAGATACAACAGCATCACAAGATTCGCCTTCATAAACAAGTAGAGGTTCTGCAAAAACGTCTTCTTTTAATTTGCAAACTATTCGTTGATCAGTATCATAATGTGAAAACACATATCCTTCTGCACAAATACAAGAAGCAGTTGTTTCATCAGGGATGGTGTTTAAAGGACAATCCCACTGACACAGAGTATTAACAATATGTTGATAAGAGCCCGTACAAAAAACACATTCATTTAAGAAACAATATGTTCCAAAATCACAAAACGAATCACCACAAGCAACAGGAGTCATATTTGTGGTCGACTGCATAACAGAAATATCAAACGTTGCAAGTATGATCTCCTGAGCAGCTGTTGTTAATAAAATAGCATACGGCGTTGTTTCTACGGGTTTATCATACCATTGACCTTCTAAAAGATAGTCCGAGGAAGATAAAACAGTATCAGAATAATTTCGTCCTGTTTTAAGTAGTAACTTTCCTGAAACCACTGATTCGGGCAATGGTTCTAAGACTACAGATATATTTGCAATCATTCCAGAAATAATAACAGAAGGATAAGTATAAGTAAGTACGCCAAAGTTTGTTTGTTCTTGTATGGTTTCATAAGCTCCCCAAAATTCATCAATAGATGCATAACTGTATTCTGTGATTAGTAATACAGAAATAAAAATTAAGAAAATAAAAAGAAATGCATGAAGATGTAAATAGCGATAATTCATTTTTTTCGTTGAGAAGAGGATGGTTTTTTTGAAGATGAAATGTTCTTTTTTGTTTTAGAAAAGAATCGTTCAGAATAAATAATGAGTAAAGCTATAAGTGGAATAATAACTAATGGTCCTGCTAATTTCCAATTGATAAATGAATTAGTAGTATCATTGGCTTTTTGAGCAAGTAAGATGGTGTTTCCTGTGATATCAGTAGTTTTATCAATCGCATAAGTTAATTCCACAGGTTCAGTTACATCTTCTACGTGCCACATAATAACAGGATCTTCTTGTAATATAGTAAATGGTTTATTTGCAAAAAGATAAGCTGCTCGACTAGTAAATCCTTTGGGAATATGTTCGATAATGTCTAAACTTTTAAGCTCTTGTGTTGGCTGAATGTGAATAGTGATTACTGTTTCTTCTCGTGTAGTACCATCTTCATACGTGTTTTCTTGATGAGTATAAGATTTATTTACTATAGTTGTTGCTTCTGCAAGTTGATTTGCTTTTAGTAGTTCTTCTTTGGTAAAGTTAGTAAGTGCTGCATCAGATAATAATGTGTACGTAACACTAAGCAATTCTTCATCTACAACATGCTTGATTAATACGGGTTCTTGTTGTAATTGGAATGCTAATGGTTTTGGAAGAACTGAAATAAAAAGCGTGTCTTGATAGATTAAGGAATTGTTTACTAGAAAATCAAACTCATAGCTGCCTTGCATACGTAAAGAATCTGCCCAGGAAAGATAAAAATAACTTGTATCTTCTCCAGGCTCAGGCCCGGTTGTTTCTGAAAGTAATGGTTTATCTTCTCGAAAGAGTAAGAAGCGGCTTTCTGAAACATTGGGATAAAATAATACTTCAATTAAAAAAAGTTCATCATCCACAACTTCATCCGGATACACTAAGTAAATAGTCCCTTGAGTAAGCTGTATTTCCTCTCCAGTCGTTACCATATAGGCGTAATCGCTTTCCAAAGCACTTGCGAAACTTACCAAAAGAAAGAATAAAAGGAAAGGAAGCATATATTTCATTAAGTGAATTAAACAAAACTTTGTTTATATAATTTTCGTAGGGGGTTGCTTTAAACAGGGTAAAAACACGTTTTAGGCAACAAAATGTTTTTATAGGCAAAACGTATAAAAAAGATGTATGAAGGCAAAACGTCAAAAGAATTTTTTTCAACGTATTTCTTTTGAAATTGAAGAACTAGTACTTATCGCTCTTATCCTACTCAATATTTTTGATGCTATTGAGTTGCTGCCCCCAACGCTTGATTATATTAAAAAAATCATCTCTTGGACGGCCTTAGGCGTGCTACTTTACAAAGCAGATATTATTAAATTATTTACAGGCATTAAAAGACCAAAACTAGATACTGTACTTATTATTGCCTATTTTTTACTTATTATCAAAAATCTTGTGGCATATGCTTCAGGAAGTACAACAAAAAACGCCTTTTTACAACCATTTTATACTTTTTTAGTAAATCATTCTGGACTAATAGAACGTACTGGTTTGTTAATTGGAACGGGGCTTCTTGTATTTGTCGCAGTTCATTTAACCCTTCGAGCAAAAATTAAGAAACCAAGTATGCTGAGCATTTTAGGTGAGAAAGAAACAAGCGTTAAATCATTCAAACAAGCAAGTATCCGTTTAACTAAGGTCTTATTTGTTATCTTCATGTTTTTTATTGTTATTTTTAATTTAATGATGGAATGGCTTGCAATAGCAATTGATGCGCCGCTTTTAATGATTGGCTTAGCATTCTATGTATTTTTTATTGTTCGACATAAAAATAAATTTCATCCAGAATCATTTCTTGCAAAATTTGGCGAATTTGGAAATACGTTTTATCAAGATGTTATCGAGCATTTCAAGTACAAAAAAACTATTTTTCGTGCACTAAGCGGCTTGCTTGTGCTGCATTTATTAACTGATGCATTAAATTTCCTCTGGCCGTTTTTATTCGGTATTAATGATCCATTATATTTTAATTTACTTGTGACGCCGCATTTTTCGATGTATGCCTTGCTACAAAGCGATTTTGTTCAAATTGGATTGCTTAAGGGATTAAGTGTTATTCCTTTATATTTGGGAAATGTGTTCGGACTAGTTATGTTATTACTTCTTCCAGGTATTGTATGGACAGTATTATACAAAAATAAACCATTTAATATACGTAAAGGATTTCTCGGCATCCTCGCAAGTTCGTTCATAATAATGTTACTTGCTCCTGTATTCAGAATACAACCATTATTTAATCAATCATTATACGGTGTTGATATCATAGGTAAATCTGCTTGGCAAGCTGCATTACTAGACCCGCTGGCAATTATTACAATAAGTTTTATTGTTGGATTAGGTGTTTTTATCTTTGCCCAGCAAAAAAAAAGAGAAAGAAAATTAATTCACTTAGGTATAGTTATCATGCAATTATTTTTTACGGTTTATACTATCCTGTTCTTCGCATCTATTGCCATTTATTATGTGAATACTATTGGTTATTTGTTCATGGTAAACAAATTGCTTCTCGGAATACTCTTTATTATTTTTTTTATCTGCAGCATTATTTTTTATGTCTTTGCACTCATAAGTTTTTTACTAGATACGCATCGCCACGGACAAGAAAAGCTTCGATAGATCTGATTTAAAGAATGTAGACGTTACATTAACAATGACTTTTTTATTGTATGTTGCAAAGCCATACTCGTCTGTTTTGCAAAAATTAACATGTATAAAAAACAGACAAGTCAAATTCAAACCTAGAACAATAAAATGCACACTTCCTTTTCAAGGGAAGTTCTTACATACTCATTTAAAACAGTCTCGCATACTTGTTTAAGGCATATACTCAGTTCCTCCTGTAAAATCAAAGCCGGAATGTACAAAGTTTTAAGAAGACAAATGTATTTGTAAGCTTCATGAGCAAACCATCAGCAGAAAAAATAAACGCTAAATTAGGAAATGATTTTCCTAAAACCGCTGTTGAAATTATTCAACTTTCAGAAGCGAAAAAATTTGCAAAAATAGTAAGTCAACAAACTGCGCAAGATATTCTTTCATTTATTGCTGAACATAAAAGTTGTACGGCAAGCGAGGTTGCAAAAGGACTTAATATCCCTTTATCAACAGCTCATTATAATCTTAAAGCATTAACAAAGGCAAAAATAATCGATGATGAATCGTTTCATTATAGTAGCAAGGGTAAAGAAGTATCTCATTATGAAATTGCTAAAAAAATTATTGTTATTGTTCCTAAAAAAGAGCCTACTTTGCTTGCGCAATTAACAACGCTTCTTCCAGGATTTTTAATGGCCGCAGTTGTTGGGACTATTGCTTTAGGCGCGTCGTTAATAGCTAAAGCAAGTGGTACTACAGCTAGTAATCTTGCAAGAAGCAGTTCAACCCCTGTAGATTTCACAACAGAACATGCACCTATGCTGTTTAAAGCAAGTGAAGAAACAATAGCTCAAACTGCACAAACATCTTCTCCTGATTTACTTATGGGTATTATAATCGGCGTTAGTGCAGTTATTGCTGGCTTATTCTTATTCTTCGGAATAAAAAGATTATTGTTTCATAAATAAAATTCTGCGTAAAAACACATAAAATTATTTGTTACGCGGTTCAAGTGAAAACATCAGGTTTATAAATTGTTAATGCCAGCTTGGTTGTATGAGTGAGCCCGTATTTAGAGTGCAAAACGTCAGTAAGTCGTTTGGAACACACGTTGTTTTAGACAATATTAATTTAGATATTTATGCAGGTGAAATTATTGGTCTTATTGGTGCAAGTGGCGCAGGTAAAACCACCTTTCTTCACACCCTTATTGGCTTTATTCAACCAGACCGGGGTGATGTACTATTTCGTTTAGATCACTTGCTTTCATATAGGAGCTCCTATATCTATCGTTCTGTATTTAAAAAGCAACAAATGGTGAAGAAAGTATATGGATTTGCATCTCAAATGCCCTCATTTTATAATGAATTAACAACACAAGAAAACTTAACTTATTTTGGTTTATTGCATAATTTGAATATGGATGCTGTTCGCTCAAATAGCGAAACACTTCTTGGTCTTATGGATTTAAAGAAATCAGCCAACATTCTTGCAAAAAATCTCTCGGGAGGTATGGAGCGTCGACTGGATATTGCTTGTGCGCTTATGCATGACCCCGATGTTCTTATTCTCGATGAGCCAACCGCAGATCTTGATCCGCTTCTTCGAAACCACATTTGGGAACTTGTTAGAAAAATAAATCAAAAAGGGACAACAATAATTCTTTCCAGTCATCACTTAACTGAACTTGAAGCATTATGCGATAGAGTTGCAATTATTAAAGGAGGAAAACTTATCGCAATTGGTAAGCCTGAAGAACTCAAAAAGAAGTTCATTATTGAGCAAGAAATTACTATTCAAACAACGCCAGGTAATTATAAAGGACTGGTAAAATTAATTCCAAAAAAGAACATCACCCGTATGCGCGTTGCTAATCATTCTCTACACATTTATACCGCAAATCCTGAAAGTGTGCTTGCGCAAGTTCTAAGTACGCTTCGAAAAAAAAGAGAAAAACTTGCATTCATTAAAGTTACTAGTGCATCACTTGATGATGTATTTATTTCCATTTGGGAAAAAGATAAGAAATAATAATTTTGATTTAAAGAATAATAAAGAATAAATTACTAAACCAACAAAACTTTCAAAATTTGGCTTAAAGAAAAAGAGAGAAAAATGAAGTTCATTAAAGCAGTTTTAAAAAATTTCAAAGTGTTGTTTCGTATGAAAACATCGCTCTTAGCTGTAGTTTTTGGACCGCTCGTTGTTATCTTGCTCATTGGACTTGCCTTTAGTTCTACAACAGGTATTCAATTAACAATTGGGTATCACGCTCCTGACGATAGCCAGCTTACGCAAGAATTTATTGCTAACATGGAAGCAAATAATTATTTACTTAAAGAATTTGTTGATGTGAATTCGTGTATTAGCGAGTTAGAATTAGGTCTTATTCATACCTGCATAGCATTTCCTGAAAATTTTGTAATTGAAAAAGACAAAGAGAATAATATTACTTTTTATGTTGATAAATCAAGAATTAATCTTGTGTATACTGTTATCGATAGTGTTTCTGAACAAATCGGTGTAAAGTCTGAAGAGTTAAGTAAAAGTTTAACTGAAACACTTACAAGTACATTAACAAGTACCGCAACAGGCATTGATTCAAGCATAGGTTCGCTTATTAAAGCAAAAAAAGATATGACAACAGCAATTACAAACACGCAAAGTATAAGCACTAATCTAGATACTATTGATTTAGAGCAAGTCAGTATTAGCATCGATGTTTCATCAGATATTTCTGCTATTGAAAATTTTATTGATGACATTATTGATGAAATAGAATCTGTTCAAACAACCATACAGAGTCAAAATGAAACTCCTGCAGTGGATAGCATCATAGATGATTTACTCAGCGAAGCTAATAATATTAGTAGTAATGCAGATAATGCAACAGATATTTTACAAGGAAAAATTAGTTCTGCTATTGGTAAACTTGATGATGTTGAAGAGAAAATGTCTGCTGCAAAAGAAGTTACTCAAAGTAGTAAAACGATGATAAGTGATGTTAAAAAGAATCTTGAATCAATTAATAGTGAAATTGATGATGTAAAAGCTACGCTAGAGAGTATTTCTCGAGATATTAATACTATTGAAATAACCTCTTCTGAGCAGATTATTAATCCTATTAGTACAACCATTCAAACGGTTTCAGCAGATGATAATAAGCTGTTAACGTTATTTCCTTATGTTCTTTTACTTATTGTATTATTTGTGGGCTTGCTACTTTCCAGTACATTAGTTGTTATTGAAAAACGAAGCAGGGCTTCATTTAGGGTGTTTACAACAGCAACGCGAGATGAATTTTTCATTATTTCAACTTTTGTCACCTCTTTTATTATTATTGCAATGCAAGTAGCACTCATTTTAGGCTTAGTGAGTTATTTTGTTGTAGATTTTATCACGCCAAATATTTGGGTGAACATCGTACTTCTTATTTTATCTTCATCATTGTTTATTATGATTGGTATGGCTATTGGTTATCTTATGTCTTCTCAACAAGGAGCGAATATGGCAAGTATTTCAATTGGTTCCGTTTTATTATTTATTTCAAATTTAGTTTTACCGCTAGAAAGTATTTCCCCTTATTTACAAAATCTTGCACAATATAATCCTTATGTGCTTGCTTCAGAAACATTTAGAAGATCCATATTGTTTCAAGTAAGTTTTAAAGATATCTTAATTGACTTGTTATTGTTGTTAGCATACAGCGTAATAATTTTTATTCTTATCGTTGTTTTCCAAAAGCTTTCAAAAATTCGTTATTTTCAACACAACCCGCATGTAAAAGCAAAAAAAGCAAAAGAAGAAATGGATGGCATTTGGCTTAAAGATAAACTTATTAAAACAGAAAAAGATTTTATTAGACAGATTAATTCGCTAAGCGAAGAAGAATACATAAAACTTGTTAAACGACGAAGTATTAAAATTAAAAAATTTGTAAAAAGAGATTTGGATAAACCATTCATTGCAAGTAAGATATATAAGTATAACAAAAAAGAGTTGCTTGATGAGTTTGCAAAGGCAAACGAAGAAATTATTAAAAAAATTCAAAAAAAACATACCGCTAGAAATCACCAAAAAAGAATTAAATAAGTACAAGAATACAACAAAAGAGTAAAATGAGTTGTAACACATGTTCTATAAAACTTCCAACGCGAATATAACCTTTAAT